>JBGVGH010000043.1:0-1884 GCA_045121575.1 Faecousia sp. | reverse complement strand
GCGCATTCCGTGTCCAGAATACTGGAAAGTACCCGGTCTGCTAGATCGCAGACAGTAATGCTTGCCACCCGGTCCCGTAGACCCTCGGCACACTTTAAGCCAATCAGACCGGCACCTACGATCAGCACGCGACTGGAGTTGTCCACGGCAGCTTCCAGCGATAGTGTGTCGTCGATGGTCATAAAGGAAAACTTCTTTTCCACGGTGTCCAGTCCCGCAAAGGGCGGCACAAAAGGGGAAGAACCGGTAGCAACACAAACGCTGTCATAAGGAACCGCCGCTCCGTCATCCAATGTTACGGTTTTCGCTGTGCTGTCAATTTTTACTGCTTTCTTTCCATAGAGGACTTGACAGCCCATCTTTTCATAAAAATCGGCACTGCGGTACTGCATCCGCTGCAGATCGGTCTTGCCCTCCAAATAATAGGAAATTAGAGGACGGCAGTAAACGGCATGGTTTTCAGCCGACACAACGGTGATTACACCCTCAGAGTCGATGCTGCGGATGCCTTCAATACAACCGGCAGCTGCTACGCCGTTACCGATGATCACATATTGTTTCATTACCGTCACCTCTCCTCATACACAATGGCTTTGTTGGGGCAGCCTTTCACACAGGCAGGCTTATCACAGGTGTTTTCCATACACAGTTCACACTTTTGTACAGCACCGTTTGCACCTTGGGACATGGCACCGTAGGGGCATACCAAAATGCAGGTAAGGCATCCGACGCATTTATTGCGGTCGATGCAAACCGTACCGTCCTTCTTGGACAATGCTCCGGAAATGCAGCTTTTTACACACATTGGATCTTCACAATGGCGGCAGGAGACAGCAAAGGTGATCTTATCCTCACCCTCAACGTGGATACGGGGAAAGATGGACTTGCCCTTTAACGCCTTGACCATATTGGTCTGATCGGAATTGGCAAAGGCACAGTTGTATTCGCACAGATGGCAGCCAAGACACCACTGCTCATTCACATATACACGTTTCATACTTTGCCCTCCTTATTCACCTGCATGGGAAATGCCCAGGATCTGCAATTCCTTGTCTGTCAGCCCAATCCCACGGAGCATCAGTCGGTTGCCACGGAGTGCTTCGATAGAGTTGATACCCATGCCACCCATCAGTTCCTTGATTTCGTGATTCCAGGCGGTCATCAGATTGATAAGCCGCTGACTGCCCATATCGGGATTCAGACGTTTCACAAGATCCGGACGTTGGGTTGCGATGCCCCAGTTGCACTTGCCGCTTTGACAGGTACGGCAAAGGTGACAGCCCATAGCCAGCAATGCTGCAGTTGCCACATAGCAGGCATCTGCACCCAAAGCGATCGCCTTGACCACGTCCGATGCACTGCGGATACTGCCGCCTACTACCAGGGATACATTGTTGCGAATGCCCTCGTCACGGAGCCGTTGGTCAACGGCGGCCAAAGCCAGTTCAATGGGAATGCCCACATTATCCCAGATCCGGGTAGGTGCCGCACCGGTGCCGCCCCGGAAACCGTCAATGGCGATAATGTCCGCGCCACTTCGGGCGATGCCGCTGGCAATGGCGGCGATGTTATGGACAGCGGCGACCTTGACGATCACAGGCTTTTTATACTCTGTGGCCTCTTTCAGAGAGTAGACCAACTGCCGCAGGTCCTCTATGGAATAAATATCGTGATGCGGTGCTGGAGAGATGGCATCGGAGCCTTCAGGCACCATACGGGTTCGGGAAACATCACCGACAATTTTGGCTCCCGGTAAGTGTCCACCAATACCGGGCTTCGCCCCCTGCCCCATCTTGATTTCCACAGCGGCACCGGCTTCCAGATAATCCTTGTGAACGCCGAAACGGCCGGATGCCACCTGGACAATGGTATGAGGTCCGTATA
>JBGVGH010000042.1:0-9056 GCA_045121575.1 Faecousia sp. | reverse complement strand
CAGATCTGTGATATAATGACGGCAGTCCATAGTGATTGCCCTCCCTCGATAAATGTTGTGTGGTAACTACATTTTATCATGCGGGTATATCACTATGGATTTTTCTTTTACGTGTCCAACTTCATTTTACAATTAACCAAGAAATTTCCTTTCATTATTCGTGCAAATTCAAATTTGTTTGTCTGTTATTATCGTATCACGCCCAGAGAATAAATGCAACGGTTGTCCCGAATGACAATTACTCAGGAATGGTGGGATGAAAATGTAGGGATAGGGGGCAGTATACCCCTATCCTTTTTTATTCATGTGTTGTATAATCAGACAGAGAGGTGAGAAATATATGACACCAATCATTATCTTGATTGTGATGGTTTTGCTGGTTGTTTTTCTTGTTCGATATTGCACAAGATATAATAAAAGAGGGTTCAGCAGAAAAGGAATACATAAGAACGGCACCAGATATGATGATTCCGGCTATGATGCCAAAGGCTATAATCGAGATGGATATAATCGTCAAGGGTATGATATACATGGTTATGACCGTCAGGGATTTAATTCCGAAGGCTATAATCGAATGGGGAAAAATATAAAAGGCCAGTACAACAGGTATTACGACATGTGCCGCGACAAAGATGGATTCATTGCGCCACAGTGGTATCCGGTTGTATTGACCAATCACGCCAGAGACAGAATTCGCGAACGCATGAAGATAACCGATGAACGCAGTATTGCAAAAATAGCGCATGAAGCTTACTGCTATGGAAAAAGTAAGCGGCAGATTAAAAAAAGTTCGGCGGCACTGATAGAAGAAATTGAAGGAAAGTATGGCAACAGCGTGTTACTGATACATAAAGGATACATTTTTATTTTTTCTGCGGATAATAAGCTGATTACAGTATATAAAAATGACCGAATTCCCCTCTAGGTGTTTTTACGAAGATATTGTTGCTCCTGATGCCAATCACCCGTGTCCGGTAGCCCCATTTTGCAGGACGGGAAGATTATCGGGGCGGTAACCCGACGACGGGGTATGGAATTTTTATTGAGAATATGCTGGACGCGGCATCGTAGGGGCGGATAGAGCCGGTTCGGGCATTTCCCATGGAAATGCCATCCGCGAAGCGGATAAATGTCATCCTGAGCGGAGCGTTAGCGAAGTCGAAGGATCTCATGGGGAAAGGTGAGATTCTTCGACTCGCCTTCGGCTCACTCAGAATGACAAAGGTTTTACATCTAAGCGGCAAAGGCGGTGCGCCCGCAGGAAATTGGCATATCCATGATTGCCGGGGGCAATCATACAAATAAAACATCATGCCTTTGCCCTACAATGGGCATCCGTTTTCGGGCGGATAATATCCGCCCCTGCGAGTGCGGTGAGATAGCCACAAAGCCCACACCGGAAACGGTGTGGGCTATATTTATGGTGCGGTTTTCTCTAAAGCGGCGGCGAGGGTGTCTGTGTCCGGTCGGGATGGCAAAAGCTGATAGGTAAGGCCTGTGCTTTGGAGGATGTGCAGTTCCCGCCTTTGCCGTTCTTCCAGGCAGGCAATATAGCCGCCCAAGCCTTTCAAATGCTGCGCTTTCCCATATCCCTGCTCGGTATGGTAGGCGATGACGGCGCTGAGCCATTCGTCTCCCCGCTCCGGCAGCACGCTTTCGACGGCCGCGGGAATGTCCGTCTGCTCCAAATAAAAAATGACCGGCTTCAGCGGGGCGATGATTGCGGCTATTTCACGGATATAAGTCTGGGATTCTTCCAGATTCATGCCGAAGCGCATCATGGTTTCGCACATGGGGTTCTGCAAAAAGACGCAGTTAAAAACATAGGTGGTGTCCGGTTCCGCGGTGGAAACGAAATTCTTCCATTTGGCGAGAATTTGCTCCCGCTCGGTGACAAAATCGGGGAAGTCATAGTCGGCAAAATCCGCAGGGTGGTTGGGCTCCCCCTCATCGACGCAAATCACATTTTTGCCCTGCCCGGCCAGCAGGGCGGCAATGCGGGCGGCGGTGGTGCTTTTGCCGCTGGCGGGAAGCCCTTCCACGATAATAAGGCGTGTATCTTTCATAAAGCATGACCTCGGATATTTTTGGGGTGCCGTTATTATAGCATAGCCTTGCCGTGGGATGCAACATTCTGAGCAAAAATGCTGCCGTGCCGCAGAGCAGAAGGGATGAGATTAGGCTTGACCGGATATTCTTGATGGCCTATGATAAGACTGATGGAAAATCGTGCGTTATTGGGGCAAGTTTGGGCGAGAGTGCGGGATGGAATCATCAATAATGGTGGGATTAACGACCCACCTCGTGCATGGAACGAGGGGACAGGGTTAAATAACCCTTTAAAATAGGAGGCAATATGAATCAAAAATCAGAAAAAGCTTACATGGCTATGTATACATTACTGAATCGAATTTATTCCCGCCATCCCTATGGGAATCTTGCAGTGGTACTGGGGGATTTGAACCCCAATACCTTTGCGGATAAGGTTTCTGCTGACCCAGCTGCGTGTGAAGATTTCTGCGAGTGTTATCAAAACGCCGACGGTGCTTACAGCACGGAATTGGATACCGCGTATTATGCCTGCAAACAGTTTTTGCAAAAATACGAGGACGAGTGGGGATATTCCATTCCTTATGTTTTGGAAGAATTCCGCGCAGAGGAATATAGAGCGTGCTATCTTGCGAATGAAAATAAATAACGGATATGCAAAAGCTGCCCAAAATGCCGGGGGAGATTGTCGGGGCGGGGGATTTGTGGTATACTAAAGAAAAACCGATTTGAAAGGGGACGGCAATATGGAAAAGGAACTTTTACAGGAAGCGGTGGCGCTGCAGCCGGAAATCGTTCGCTGGCGGCGGGAAATGCACCGGATGCCGGAGGTGGGGGTGTGTTTGCCCCGGACGGCGGCCTTTATCAAAGAGCGGCTGACGGAAATGGGCATTTCCTATCAGGCCTATGACGAGATTTCCTGCGTCTGCGCCACGGTGGGGCAGGGAGCGCGGTGCATTTTGCTCCGGGCGGATATGGACGGATTGCCGGTACGGGAGGAAACGGAGCTTCCCTTCCGGGCGGAAAACGGCTGCATGCACGGCTGCGGCCACGACCTGCACGCGGCCATGCTGCTGGGGGCGGCGAAATTGCTGAAAGCGCATGAGCGGGAGCTGGGCGGGCAGGTGAAGCTGCTGTTTCAGTCCGGGGAGGAGGTTTTCCAGGGGGCGAAAGCCGCCATTGACGCTGGCGTGCTGGAAAATCCCCGGGTGGAGGCCGCCGTTGCCATGCATGTGATTGCCATGCTGCCCATGGGGCTGGCGGTGACGGGAAAAGAGGCCATGTCCGCGGTGGATGGCTTCAAAATCACCCTGATTGGACGGGGTGGGCACGGCTCCATGCCGGAAAACTGCATCGACCCCATCAACGGGGCGGTGCAGGTATATCTGGCGCTGCAATCCCTGATTGCCCGGGAAACCGGGGGCACGGAGGAAGCGGTGCTGACGGTGGGCCAGCTGAGCGCCGGAGAGGTGGCCAATGTGATTCCGGAGCGGGCGGTGCTGCAGGGCACCCTGCGCACCTTCAAGCCGGAGGTTCGCCAGCGGCTGAAAGGGCGCATCCGGGAGATTTCGGAGGCGGTGGCGGCGGCTTACCGCTGCGGCTGTGAATTTGAGGTGCTGAGCGACTGCCCCAGCGTGGTGACGGATGAGGCGGTGACGGCGGTGGTGGAAAAAACCATTGCCACGCTCCTGCCGGAGTACCGGGTGGTGAAAAATTCCCAGGGCATGGGCTCGGAGGACTTTGCTGAGATTACCCAGCGGGTGCCGTCAGCCTATTTCATGCTGGGGGCCGGGCCGGAGGCGGTGGAGAAGCGGCTGGGCCAGCACAATCCCAAGGTGGAATTTAACGAGGATGTGCTGAGCGTGGGTGCGGCGGTTTATGCCGGTGCGGCCATGGAATGGCTGGGGAGTTAGGAGTTAGGAATTAGGAGTTAGCAGGAGAAAACGCCCCGCGGCATTGCCGTGGGGCGTTTGTCAATCGTTGCTTTTGAATACATCCGCCACATCGCTGATGGTGACGAAGGCTTTGGGGTCGATATTGTGGATGATGGTTTTCATTTTGTAGATTTGGAAGCGGTTCACCACGAAATAGATGACGGTCTTTTCCGCATTGGAGTAGCCGCCGGTGGCGGTCATCAGGGTGGTGCCGCACTTAAATTCCTCCGACAGGGTTTGGCTGATTTCGGCGGCCTTGTCCGTAATAATCATCACGGATTTGGAGCGGTCGATGCCTTCCACCACGAAGTCCACGGTTTTCAGACCTGCGGCGTAGGTGACGATGGAATAAAGGGGCAGAATCCAGCTGTTGATGACGATGCCGCAGATGATGTACAGCAGAATGTTATAAATCATCATGAAGGTGCCCACGGTGAGATTCAGCTTCTTGGAGAAAATCACCGCCATGACCTCCATGCCGTCAATGGCGCCGCCGTTGCGGATGGTCAGGCCGCTGCCGATGCCGGAGATGATGCCGCCAAACAGCGCACACAAAAGCAAATCCTGCCCGGCCAGGGGGGAGGCGATGCTCACATCCACAGGCAGCACATCGGTAATCAGCCAGGAGGCGGCGGAGTAGACCGCCACGGTGAACAGGGAATACACGGTGAAGGCCACGCCCTGTTTGCGCAGGCCGAAGAGAAACAGCGGGATGTTCAGCAGCAGCAGAAAGGCAGACAGGCTCCAGCTTTCCGGGGTGATTTGGGAGAGGAGAATGGCGGTGCCGGAGATGCCGCTGTCATACAGCTTCACCGGGGCGAGAAAGATGGTTACGCCCACGGCGTTGATACAGCCGGCGAAGAAGAGAAAGATGAAGTTTTTCCAGTGGATGGTGTTGAGAACTTTTTTCATGGGTGCCTCCAATCGTTGGGGTGGGTGGATGTGCGGACGGGTCAGGAAAAGCGGCGGGCGTAGCCGCAGGAACGGCAGAGGGGCTCCACGGCTTCCCGGCGGGCAAAGCCCTGGCAGAGGGCCTGGGCCCGGGGGGCGGCGAGAATTTCCTCCAGCTCCTGGTCAAACAGATTACCGAGGGGAATGTCCCCCTCGTGATCCAGACAGCAGGGCACCACGGTGCCGTCGCTGAGGATGCCCAGCTGGTCTTTCAGGCCGTAGCAGAAAGCGGGGGCGCCGGATGTCTGCGCCGACAGGTCGGGCCAGTCAAATTTGTCCCCATACTCCAGGAAAATCCGGTCTGCCAGCCGGAAGCCCCGGCTGTTTTCCGCCCAAATGCCGGGAAAGGCATCGTGAAGATGCTCCAAAATGAGATGGTTCAATTCCTCCTGACCGCCCTGATTCCAGAGCCGGTAGACCACAATTTTCTTTCCCAAGGCGGCTTTTCCGAAGGCGGCGCACTGGGTGAGGTAGGCTTCAAAGGGAATGGCGCAGTCATTGGCTTCAAAGGCGTGCAGGGAAATATTCACCTTGTGCAGAGCGGGGGCGGCAAGCAGGGTTTCCTGGGTTTGGGAAAGCAGCGTACCGTTGGTGGTGAGGATGACCCGGAAGCCATGGGCGTGGGCGATGGAGAGAAATTCTGAAAGCTTTGGGTGGCTCAGCGGCTCGCCCATCAGGTGAAAGTAGAGAAAATCCGTGTAAGGCCGCAGGCGGGGTGCCAGTAGGGCGAACTCCTCCGGGCGCATCCGCCGTCCGGGGCGGCGGGTTCCGGGGCAGAAGCTGCACCGGAGGTTGCACAGATTGGTGATTTCTACATAGATTTTCCGAAAGCGCATGGGTTTCTCCTGACATTTTTCTTTATTATACAAGGGAAAAGGCCTGAACGCAAGGGCTGTTGTTGCAATTTTCCGGGACTGTGGTAAAATGGGGAAAAAAGGAGGCGGGACGATGAAGCAGGACTGTCATATTCACATGGTGCTCGACGGCACGGACTGGAAAGCGGCCATCGGGCGGCACCGGGAGGGAGTGGCGGAAGCGGAGGTGCGCACAGCGCTGGCGCTTTACCGGGATTTGGGCTACGACTATCTGCGCGACGGCGGCGACCGCTGGGGCGTGGGCCTGCGGGCCCGGGAGCTGGCGGGGGAATACGGCATCTGTTACCGCACGCCGCTGGCACCGCTGCACAAGGTGGGGCATTACGGCGGATTTATTGGAGAAAGTTTTGAAAATTTGAAAGAATACGGGGAAAAAGTGAAAAATATCCGGCAAAATGGCGGAGATTTTGTGAAAATCATGATTTCCAGCCTGATGGATTTTGACCGGTTTGGCGTGCTGACCCAGCCGCCGCTGGCGGCGTCGGAAATCCGGGAGATGGTACACATTGCCCATGAGGAGGGCTTTTCCGTGATGGCCCATGCCAACGGTGCCCGGACGGTGGAGGCCGCGGCAAGGGCCGGGGCAGACAGCGTGGAGCATGGGGCGTATCTGGATGAAGATGCCCTGCGTGCCATGGTGGAAAACGGCACGGTGTGGGTGCCGACCCTCTCTGCGGTGGCCAATTTGCGGGGAAAGGGACGGTTTTCCGAGGAAGCGGTGCAGGCGATTTTCCGCAGCGGCGTGGAAAATGTCCGCACCTTTGCGGAGATGGGGGGCACGCTTGCCTGCGGCAGTGACGCGGGTGCCTGGGCGGTGCCCCACGGGGCGGAAACGGAGTGGAAACTACTCACAGAGGCCATCGGGGAAAACGCCGGGGCGGTGCTGGCAAGGGGAAACGGACGCATCCGGGAGAAGTTTTGAAAGGGAGTTAGGAATTAGGAATTAGGAGTTAGGAGTTAGGAGTTAGGAGTTAGAAGTTGGCAGTAGGGGCGACCTGTGGTCGCCCGCTGCCGGATAAATTGGGGTTTATCGGGCTGTTTGGAATCGCAAATGTAGGGCGGGGTCTTGACCCCGCCGCCCAGTTGCATAATCTAACCGCTTTGAAATTTGGAACGCCCTGCCGGGGGCGGTACTTTCTTGTGCAGACAAGAAAGTACCCAAAGAATCTGCCCAAGGGGCGCTACGAAAAGGCGCCCCCTTGGGAATCCCCAGCCGCCACGCCATCCAGCGTCCAAAAATGTTCCGATTTTTGAACGCTTACCGCTCAAAAACCTGAAAGTTTTCACCTGGCAGACCTCAAAAAAATCGGAACATTTTTTGAGGTCGGACGGTTGGCGGCTGGAGAGGTACATAGGGGAGGGCGCCTTTTCGAAGCGCCTCCCCTATGCCGCATTCTTTTGGTACTTTTCTTGGCGGGACAAGAAAAGTACGAACGCTTCCCCGATAAACTTCAATTTATCCGCCTCTACGAATAACTGCCTCAGGGATTCTGCAAATCCCGCTGGGCGGGGGTGTCCAGCAGCTTGCCATCCTGGGAAAACCGGGAGCCGTGGCAGGCGCAGTCCCAGCTCTGCTCGGCCCGGTTCCATTTCAGAGCGCAGCCCATGTGGCTGCACCGGGGACGGGTGGGACGCAGCAAATTGGCGCTGGTTTGCAGGAGGTTTGCGGCAAGCTGGGGCTTCAGAATGCTCCGGCTGGGCGAAAAAAGGGCTTCATAAGGAGAGCCCCTGTCCAGAATCAAGTCCCGCAGCACCATGGCCGCCACCATGGAGCCGGTCATGCCCCATTTGTTGAAGCCGGTGGCCACATACAAATTCGGCGTGCGGGCGGAATATTGCCCGATATAGGGAATGCCGTCGAGAGAAATGCAGTCCTGGGTGGCCCAGCGGGCCACTTCCACCGCCTGAGGATAGGCACGCCCGGCAAAGCTTTGCAGTTCCTGCCAACCTCCACCCTTTTTCCCGGTGCGGTGTCCGCCGCCCCCCAGCAGAAGCAGGTCGCCGCTGCGCCGGAAGGACATGCTGTTTTCCTCGCTGCCGATGAACATTCCACCGGGAAAGTCGGTGTTTTCCAGCCCCAGCACATAGCTGCGCTGCTGGTACAGCTTAAGAAAATAGCTGCCGTGGCGGTTGAACATGGGAAAATGAGTGGCAACCACAATCTTATCTGCTGTGATGCTGCCCTCGTCGGTGAGGGCGGTGCTGTTTTGAAGCTCCTGCACGGGAGTATTTTCATAAATGGTCAGGTTTTTTGCAATGTGGGCCGCAAATTCCAGGGGATGAAACTGGGCCTGCCGCTTCATTTTTACTGCTCCGGCGGTGCGAAAGGGCAGCGGCAGGTCGTCTTTGAAGTCGGCGGCGCAGCCCAGCCGGTGCAGGGCGTGCAATTCCTGCTCCAGTGCCTGCCGGTTGTCCAGTGAATAGACGAAGCTGGCCTGACTTTCAAAATGGCAGGGAATCTGCTTGCACAGTCGGAAATAGCGGGCCACCGCGTCCTCGTTGGCCTCCAGATACAGCCGCGCCCGTTCCGCTCCCAGATTTTGGAGCAGCTTATGGTAAATCAGTCCGTGCTGGGCCGTGATTTTGGCGGTGGTATTTCCGGTGACACCGCCGCAGATGCGGCCCGCTTCCGCCAAAATCACGGACACGCCGCTTTCCAGAAGCTGATAGGCGCACAGCAGTCCGGCCATGCCGCCGCCGATGACCAGCACATCGGCCTTTGTCTGCCCCCGCAGCGCGGGAAAGCGGGGGAGAGCCGTTTCGGCCCAAATGGATTTCATAAAACATCACCCAGGAAGATTTTGCCCCAAAACAGGAAAATCAAACAAAAATCAGAAAATGGAAACAGAAGCCCCCAGCAGGGGCGGCATAGGGCCAGCCCGCTACGCTTTCTCCATTGAGCCACCACTAAAATAATGTTGGGCGTGGGCATGCCCTCGCCGCATGCCTTCCCCTTTGGGGTGGTGCTCCGCGCAGCGAATCAGAAATATCCATGATTGCCGGGGGCAATCATACCAAAATTCCGGTGGCAGCCCGAAGGGCTGACGGCTGAGGTTGCCCGGATGCGTGTTCGCCGAAACGCATCCTATAGAACCATCCTGCTACTGCCCTCATCAGTCAAAAATCAGAGATTTTTGACAGCTTCCCCAAAGGGGAAGCCTTTGGGCGCACTGCCCTCCCGGGCATTTTCAAAGAAAATGCCATCCGCAAAGCGAATAAATTGTGGTTTAGCGGGCCACGGCATTGT
>JBGVGH010000041.1:0-54890 GCA_045121575.1 Faecousia sp. | reverse complement strand
GAGGTACAATGTTTTCTTCGAAAAATTCATTGAGTAATCGACTACTCGAAGTATCTAATGCAATCGCAATTTTACTTAATGATTCTGCACTGAAATTATTGATGCCACGCTCTATTTTGCTGATACAGCTCACCGAAAGATCGGTAAGCTCCGCAAGTTCTGCTTGGCTTATTCCGGCAGACTTTCTCGCCTTTGCAATTCTTTTTCCAACACTGCTGAGAAATTCGGTTCTATCCATACCGTCACCTCATACTTTCGGTGTTCGACAAAATCTCAAGCATTATTCTTGCACCAAGCTTGAATGCATACGAGAAAATCTCACGCTCGTTTATATCGGTTAGCTCGTTATAGCAATCATCGAACTTTTCGAGAATCTCCTTCTGCTGATCGTTCAGCGTGGATAGTAGGTTATCGTGATGATCGGCTATGTACCCCATCAACTGCTTCGTTTCTTTATCACGGCGTCTGCAATCGGTACTTGGGCATATGTTTCCGTAGAACAGTTCTTCAAGGATAGATCTCATTTGTAGATGACCTCCTTCAGAACAATTTCTTCCGCGCTTGCCTTGATATTGTTCATCTCGGCTATCCATCGGAGCATATCACGAGCCTTCAAGTTCTCGCCAATGCCTCTTTCGGCAGCGAGGAGGGGAATGATCGTTTCAAGCATTTTGTTTGCTTCAAGGTCGATTTCGTGCAACCATGCGTTCAGTTTGCTCTCGGCTAAAAGAGTAGTGTACCTTCCGCGACGGTGTTGCTTGATGTAAACAAGGTGCATCCGCCCGTACTTGCCAATCTGATAGTCGGTCTGTTCGGGAAGTGCAATATCGGGAATAAGGTGTCCGTTTTCCTCGTGGTATGTACCACCGAGCTTTTCATAAAGGTTATCGAAGTTCTTTTTCATTTTCATTCTCCATTACATTTTATTTTTTATAAGCAAGTATTGTAATGGATTGCCTTTGTGTCTTTAATTAAGTCAGTGGTTGTCAAGAAAAGAGGACAGAGAATGTAAAACACTCTCCGTCCTTTTCCTGTCAGTTCGAGTATACTGCTCTATGGAAGGCACCCCTTTGGGCGTGCTTTTTTCTGTGAAATTCGCCTTGCGGCGAGTGAAATTGCTTCGCAGTGAAATCCGCTTCGCGGGTGAAATATTTGCTTCGCAAATGGTTGGATGCGAATTTCATTTCACTTTGTGCGAAGCACAAAATTTCACAATTTACGAAGTAAATTATTTCACATTTTGCGCCAGTAAAATATTTCACAAAAAACGATTTTTTGACAAAACGAACTCGAACAGGCGGAAATACGGCGTAGCCGATGCATCATTGACAAAACTGAATAATGTGATACACTAAGCAAAAGGGCTATTTGCTTGAATTTCTGTATCCAGCAAAAACAAAATGGCTCATGAATCTGAAATTTGGGGGCTGTGGTATGAATATTTTTGAAATGCATTTGGCGGATATTGACTGTGTTTTGCCGCTCTACATCGATTATTACAACAATCACGAAAACGGCTGCTGGACAGAGGAAACCGCAAGAAAAAGGATTCAGCAGGTATTAACCATTGCGGATTCCTTTTCTTTGATTATGAAGGATGAGCAGAATCATGTCCTTGGTTTTGTGATGGGTTACTTCAAGCAGTACGATGACATTGTTGGCTACACCCTGGAGGAAATTGTCATTTCCGCAGACAAGCAGCACCAGGGCTTTGGCACCATTCTGTTAAAGGAAATTGAAAGAAGGGTGAAAGAGAAAGGCGCCTCCTGCATCGAACTGCAGGCAGTAAAGGATGATTTACACGAAAACTACTATGGCAAAGTCGGATACAAAAATGCAGCCAATTTCGTCATGAAAGTAAAATGGTTTGAATAAAAGGCAAACAGGGATTCTTTGCAAACAGATAATTTCACAAGCATAGCGTTGCACTTTGGCTATGTTTATGCTACAATGGGCAAAATGACTCCCGGAGGAACGCGTATGCTTTGGAAGTATTTATCCGTTTTTTTCATATCCATGGTGCCGCTGATTGAGCTGCGGGGCGCTATTCCCATCGCGCTGGGGCTGGGGCTTCCCACCATTCCCGCCATATTGGTCTGTGCGGTGGGAAATATGCTGCCGGTGCCGCTGATTTATTTCTTTGCCCGGAAATTTCTAATTTGGGGCGCAAAGCAGAAAAAAATCGGAAAAATCTGCACACTTTTTCTGGAAAAAGGGGAAAAAGCCGGGCAGAAGCTGGTGGCGAAAACCGGCCGCAGCGGCCTGCGCATGGCGCTGCTGCTCTTTGTGGGGATTCCCCTGCCGGGAACCGGGGCCTGGACGGGAACGCTGGGGGCCAGCTTTCTGGACATGGGCTTCAAGTCCACCACCTTTTCCGTTGCGCTGGGAGTCATGCTGGCGGGCATCATCATGACCGTGGTCAGCCTGACCGGGCTGCATATTTTCGGACTATAAAAATGGGCCTGTTGCAAAATACTGCAACAGGCCCTATATATTTACCTCTGACTACATCTTGTAGGTGTAGGGCGGATATTATCCGCCCGCGGGCGACTGCAAGTCGCCCCTACGAAATCCGTCGGAACTGCTCTGTAATTTTAGCAGCCCTTTTTAGTCGGATTTCCCCTCCGAAAGCAGGTACAAATTCAAATCCACCGGGGTATCAATGCCCGGCACCTGGCCGGATTCGGTGCATTGCCACATATCCACCCAATGGGGAAAGGTCATCTGGTCGGTGTAGTGGGCAAACCAGAAGCGGTATCCCATGCGCTGCATCTGCTCCAGATCCAGCAGCCGTCTGGAGATGTCCTTGTTAAAATAGACCATTGGCGCATAGCCTGCGTCCCGAATGATTTCGCAAAAGGCCACCGCGCAGGCATTCAAGGTTTCCCCGTCCACATTGGCGGTGCGCCCGGTGTCGGAGTACACCTCCCAGTCAAACACCACCGGCATTTGCAGTGCCGCCCCGTCCAGCAGTTCCAGCAGATACCGCGCTTCCTCCTGGGCTTCCTCCACGCTGACAGCCTGGGAATAAAAATATACCCCCACCTTCAGCCCTGCATTTTGCGCCTGAACCAAATTCGCCCTGCCGTACCGGTCCTCCTTCAGAAGGCCATCCTTGACCGTGCGGTTGCCCAGACGAATCATGGCAAATTTCACCCCGGCTCCCGCCACCTGCTGCCAGTCGATTTCCCCCTGATGATGGGACACATCGATGCCCAGCCAGCTTTCCCCGGTCAGGCAGGTGAGATAGCCGTTTTCATAGCCAAAGTCCGCCGCTCCATAGGGATTGGGGCGAAGTCCTCCGGTATCGGAAGGCTGCTGCGGTATCAGGGCCAGCACCAGCAATATCAGCAGCAACAGCGTCGTCAGCGCCACAGCTATCCACCGCAGCCGGGTATTCCATGCGGTCTGTTTTGTCTTTGTGGTCATCGCCTGCCCCCTTCCTGTTTTCCCCATTATAGCACAGGATTTGGCAAACACCAAGAAAAATTTCGCAGCCCTTGACAGGCTGCGAAAGCGGTGGTATAATGCAGGCAATTGAATCGGACAGTTCGTAACCATCCTGTCGGTAAACAAAACTAGGAGATTGATGGGCGCTTTGCGCTCATTTTTTGTTTTGGGTACAGGGGAGCTGTGCCCATTTTCTTTTTATGGAGGACTTTTATGAAACGCAAAACCCTTTTTCTGACTCAGAGCGCCATCATTGCGGCGCTGTATCTGGTGCTGACCCACTTTCAGAACCTGATTTTTCCCGAAAGCACCAGCATGGCCATCCAGTTCCGCGCTTCGGAAGCGCTGTGCGTGCTGGCTTTCTTCACCCCCGCCGCTATCCCCGGCGTGACGGTGGGCTGCTTCCTGTTCAACATCACTTTCTCTGCTTCCCTGCCCCTGGATTTTCTGGTGGGCAGCCTTGCCTCCCTGCTTGCCACCGCCGGAATGTGGCTGACCCGCCGTGTCACGGTTAAGGGTCTTCCCCTGCTGGGACTTTTGATGCCCGCCGTGACCAACGCCCTGCTGGTGGGCTGGGAGCTGAGCCATTACATCGGCGGCGGATTTTTCATCAATGCCGCCTGCGTGGCCATCGGAGAAGTTGCCGTGCTTTTGACCCTTGGCACGGTCCTGTATTACACCATTAAAAACCGCAATCTGCAGAGCCGGCTGTTTCACAGCTAAGCCCGGTTTGCAGGCGCAGCGCCTGCCCAGTGACAGGATGAACAAATTCCAGGCTGTGGGCGCACAACAGCTGATGGCTCAGCCCCAGATGCCGGGAATAGGCCTGGGACGCCTCGCTGCCGTACTGGGGATCTCCCAGAATGGGAAAGCCCATGTAGGCACAATGCACCCGGAGCTGATGGGTGCGCCCGGTCACGGGCCGCAGCTCCAGCTTGCACACTTTCCCGCCCCGGCGCAGCACGGAAAACTCCGTCACCGAGGGCTTTCCATCAGGGGAAACATACCGCAGCAGGCTGGGCTTCTCCCGCCGGGCAATGGGGGCATCGATGGTGCCGCCGTCCGCTTCCGGGCCGCCGAATACCAGCGCATGGTAGGTTTTTTGAAGGTTGGATGTCTGGAGCAGTGCGTGAACATGGGCATTTTTTGCCAGCAGAACAATTCCAAAAGTATCCCTGTCAAGACGGGTCACCGGGTGGAAGGCGCACTTCTGCCCGGTTTTTTCATAGTAACCTGCCACAAAATTGGCAAGCGTCCCCTCATTTTTTGCCCGGGAGGGGTGAATGAGCATTCCGGCGGGCTTGTCCACCGCCAGGAGAAAATCATCCTCAAAGAGGATATGCAGCTGCCCCTGCTGCGCAGGGTAAGACAACTCCGGCGCATCCAGCAGAACGGTGATAGTGTCCCCCGCCTGCACCGCAAAATCCGTATGCTCCGGCTTTCCGTTGACCAGAATTTTTTCGTGCCATTTCAGCCGGTTCATCAGTCCCGTTGACATGGCCATTTCCTCTTTCAAAAAGGAGGACAGCCGTCCGTCCCTTTGCGCTGTGTGCTTCAGTTCCATATCCACCTCAAAAGGAAAAAATCCTGTTGGCGCGGCACCAGGATTTTATTTTTTTGTTCAGAGCAGCCTTAGCCTTCTCCACGACAGCGGCGAAAGCAGCGGAATCGTGAATTGCCATCTCGGACAGGCTCTTGCGGTTCATCTCGATGCCAGCCTTCTTCAGACCGTTCATGAACTTGGAGTAGTTCAGGCCGTAGGGAGCAACAGCAGCGGAGATACGGGTGATCCACAGTCTGCGGAAATCACGCTTCTTCATCTTGCGGCCAGCGAACGCATAGTTGCCGGACTTCATGACCTGCTGCTTGGCCATCTTAAAGTGCTTGGACTTGGAACCCCAGTAGCCCTTTGCCAGCTTCAGGGTAGCATTTCTTCTCTTGCGCGTCATCATTGCGCCTTTAACTCTTGCCATTTTTCAATCCTCCTTCTCTTACTTGTAGGGAATCATCTTCTTGATTGCGTCGATATTGGTCACATCGGCGTAAGCAGTGGTACGAAGACGACGGGTCCGCTTGGTGGTCTTTTTCGTGAGGATGTGGCTCTTGTAAGCGTGAGCTCTCTTAACCTTACCGGTCTTGGTCAGGTTGAATCTCTTCTTAGCACCGCTATGGGTCTTCAGCTTGGGCATAGGTAGTTCTCCTTCCAATATCTTTTGTAATGAATTTACTTGCTAGCTTTGGGGGTCAAAAACATTGCCATGAAACGGCCTTCCAGCTTGGGATTCTTTTCCATGGTCGCAGTTTCGGCGCAGGCCTCGGCAAAGTCCATCAAAAGCTTCTCACCGAGATTGGTGTGTGCCATCTCACGGCCGCGGAAGCGGACGCTGACCTTGACCCGGTTGCCGTCTGCCAGGAATTTCTGAGCAGCCTTCACCTTGGTGTTCAGGTCATTGGTGTCGATGCTGGGGCTCATGCGGATTTCCTTGATTTCGACCACCCGCTGGTTCTTCTTGGCTTCCTTTTCCCGCTTCTTCTGGTCGAAGCAGAACTTGGAATAGTCCATGATTTTGCAGACGGGAGGGACTGCATTGGGGGAAATTTTCACCAGGTCCATGCCGGCTTCTTCCGCCATCTCATTGGCCTGCGCGGCGGACACGATGCCAAGCTGCGCACCGTCGGCACCGATCAGGCGCACTTCCTTGTCCCGGATTTCCTCATTGAGCTGATGTTCTAACTTTGCGATAGTAAGCACCTCCAAATTAACAACAAAAAAAGCGGATGCCAAAGCATCCGCGTACATTCCGCAAACTCCCCAGGGGAGAAATTGATGGAATATCAACCGTTTTGCCTGATGCTGACGGTGAGGCGGATGTTCAGCCTTCTTTATTACCTGCATATTTTAGCACAGTGCCATCCGTTTGTCAAGCAGAATTTTTGCAAAAAATTCGGTTTTTGATTGTTTTTTCCGCAGTGGAATATGGAACGGCACCTTTGGGCAGGATTATTCCAGGTCCCCCACAATGGTGCCCGGCTCGTCAGAGAAAGCCGAGCGCACCTCCAGCCAGATATGACACTGCTTTGCCAGCTCCACGCACCGGTCATGCAGCACCTGGGCCCCCTGGTGGCACAGCGCCAGCATATCGTCATAGCCAATCATGGTATATTTCTTTGCGTCGGGATATTTTCGGGGGTCTTTGTCATATACCCCGTCCACATCGGTGTAGATAAGGCAGCGGTCTGCTTCCAGCAGTGCCGTCAGCGCCACCGCCGTGGTGTCTGAACCGCCTCGGCCAAGGGTGGTGATGTTTTCCGCCCGGTCGATGCCCTGATAGCCCGCCACGACCACCACCTTCCCCTGCTCCAGCTCCTTGCGGATGCGCTCGCCCCGCAGCAGCCGGATGCGAGCATTGCCGTAGTGACTGTCGGTCACAAGCCCGGCCTGCCAGCCGGTGAGGCTGACTGCTGGACAGTTTTGCTGCTGCAGCGCCATGGCAATCAGCGCAGCGGAAATCTGCTCCCCTGCCGACAGGCAGGCATCCGTCTCCCGGGTGCCAAGGCCACCGTCCAAATCGTCGATTTTGGCAAGCAGCCGGTCGGTCAAATCTCCCTGGGCCGACACCACCGCCACCACCTGATGCCCCTGCCGGGCGGTTTCCGCCAGGCGGCGGGCTGCCCTTTGAATGCAGGCCGTGTCCGCTACCGATGTGCCGCCGTACTTTTGCACAATCAGCATGCTCCTTCACCTCCGCCCCATCCTATGATGCCGTGGGGGGAAGTGTGCCGAAAAAAGGGACTGCCGCGCGCCTTCCGCAGCAGTCCCCCCATTTTCTTTTATCAGCCGGCAGCCAAAACCTCTGCCTTGAGCACGCCCGGCATCTGCAGCTGCCGCAACATTTCATCCACAGAAGCGTCCGTTCTCGAAGTTTCCACACCGACGGTCACCACGGCGCAGCCGTTGGACGGCGCAATGGAATTGACCGTAATCAGGTTCATATTGTGCTCGGCAAATGCCACCAGCATATTAGACAACACGCCCGGCTCATCCCGTAGCAGGAACTGGAAGGTAAGCATCCGGCTGTTGCTCATATCCCGGAAGGGCTGAACCGCATCTCTGTATTTATAAAAAGCGCTGCGGCTGATCTCCGTCATTTTGGTGGCCTCATTGACGGTGGCCGCTTCACCGGTGGCAAGCAGGCGTTTGGCCTCGGCAACCTTCAAAAAAATTTCCGGCAGGGCAGACGCTTCTACAAGATAATATTGTGCTTCGCTGTTCATGTTCCCTCTCCTTTTGGTAAAGTTCGTCAAATTTTTGCATAATAATGCGTAATTATTGTAGCATATATTTTATAAAAAGCAAGTGGTTTCTTTGGTGGTGATAAAATGTCCCGACTTTTTTCTGAAAAATATCTCTTTCCCCTTCTGGTGCTGATTCTGGCCTATCCCCTGTTGTCGGCGCTGCTGCCGGTCTGCCTGCCCTTTGGGGTTGGGCTTGGTCTTGCCCTGGCGGCAGAGCCGGCGGTGGGTCCGCTGGAAGCTCGGCTGCATCTGCGCCGGGGTTTGGCTTCCGCCATGGGTGTTACCGGGGTGCTGATTGCTTTTTTTGCCGCGGTCACCGTTCTGCTCACCCTGGCAACCCGCCAGATTGCCCGGCTGTCTCAATTTTTGCCAGATTTGGCCGCCACCATTCGGGAAGGCAGCCAGCTGCTTCGCCAGTGGCTGCTTTCCCTGACCGAGAAACTGCCCGGCGGCCTGCGCACCACGCTAAGTTCCGGCATTGACCGGCTCTTTTCCGGCAGTTTTCTGGAAAATGCCCTGCAAAAGCTCCCTCAGGCAGCGGCAAATTTTCTGGGCCATCTTTCCCAGGGGATGCTGACCACCGTCACCGCCATCATCTCCGCCTATCTGTTCTCCGTCCGGCTGCCGGCGCTGCGACGCAGCGTTTCGTGCCGCATTCCGGAAAAATGGAAGGTGCCGGGCCAGCTGCGCACCCTCCGCCGCACCATTTTCCGCTGGCTGGCAGCAGAGGGCAAGCTGGCGCTGGTGGCGCTGCTTTTTCTTTCCGCCGGTTTGATGCTGCTGAAAATTCCCAATGCGCCGATGCTGGCAGGGCTCATTACGCTGGTGGACATTCTGCCCCTGCTGGGTGTGGGCACGGTGCTGATTCCCTGGAGCGTGGTCTGCTTTCTGCAATCGGACGCGCCCAGAGCCCTGGGGCTGCTGTGCCTGTTTCTTGTCATCTGGCTGGTGCGCTCCATTCTGGAGCCCAAGCTGGTGGGTCGGGAGCTGGGGCTTGACCCGCTGGTCACCCTGATTGCCATTTATTGCGGTTTCCGGTTGGCAGGCTTTGCGGGCATGCTTCTGGCGCCGCTGGCTGCCGTTATCCTGCGGCAGCTTGGGAAAACCGCGGAGCAGCCATAGGCTTTTTCAGGAATTTTTCCCTTTATTTTTTCCATCTGCCTATTGTGCAACATCCTTTTCTTTGATATAATGTGGCAAGAATGTTATTAAAATGGATGTGTGTTGCTTGAAATACGGAGTATGGAATGTACGAACCCCTGAAGTAGGAGCCGTCAACGCCCTGGTTACCGGCGGATACGCTCCCCTGACCGCCATGGTGCTCGCTGCCCGTGGCCTGAAAACATCTGCGGAAGCAGGTGCTTACCTGGACTGCAACTGCCCGCTGCCCAGCCCGTTTTCCCTGACCGACATGGATCTGGCGGTGGGCCGGGTGCGGCTTGCTCTGTCCCGGGGCGAAAAAATCGCTGTCTTTGGCGATTATGATGTGGACGGAATCACCTCCACCTGCCTGCTGACCCATTACCTGCGCAGTCAGGGCGCGGACTGTGTCAGCTACATACCCGGCCGCCTGGAGGAAGGCTATGGCCTCAACCCCATCGCCCTCGACCAGCTTTCCGGCGAAGGTGTAAAGCTGATTATCACCGTGGACTGTGGCATCACCGCACTGGAGGAAGCCCGGCTTTGCAAACAGCTGGGTATGGATTTGGTCATCACCGACCACCACGAGTGCAAGGATACCTTGCCGGAAGCAGTGGCTGTCATCAATCCCCACCGGCCCGACGGTGGCTATCCCCACAAAAACCTCTCCGGCGTGGGCGTTGCCTTTAAGCTGGCTGCCGCCCTCAGCGGCGACCAGGAGTCGATGCTGGAGGAATATGCCGATATGGTGTGCCTTGGCACCATTGCAGATGTGATGCCCCTGCTGGGGGAAAACCGGGTTTTCGTGACCCGGGGGCTGGAGTCCATGAAGCACACCCGCCGTCCCGGCATTGCTGCGCTGATGGAGCAGTGCAACTGCACGGCGGAAAATATCAACGCCTCCTCCATCGGCTTTATGCTGGCGCCCCGCATCAATGCCGCCGGGCGCATTGGCCAGATTGATTTGGCTGTCAACCTTTTCTTGACCCAGGACCCGGAGGAAGCCCAGCGGCTTGCCCAGGGTCTGTGCGAGCTGAACCGGCAGCGGCAGACGGTGGAATCGGAAATTTTCCGGCAGGCAGTGGACATGCTCCCCCAGGGGAAGCTGCCGGAGGCCATCGTTTTGGCAGACGAGAGCTGGCATCAGGGCGTGGTGGGCATTGTAGCAAGCCGCATTGCCGAGGAATACTGCTGTCCCACTTTCCTCATCTGTCTGGACGGGGAGCATGGCAAGGCCAGCTCCCGCAGCTACGGCGGGTTTAACCTGTTTGCCGCCCTGACTTCCCTCTCCCCCCTGCTGGAAAGCTACGGCGGCCATGAGCTGGCCGCAGGCTTTACCATTGCCAAAGACCACATTCCCGCCTTCCGGGAGGCCGTTTGCGCCCTCGCCGGAGAATATTACGCCGACGGCGGCCCCAGAACTGTGCTGGAAGCGGACTGCGTGGTCACGCCGGAACTGCTGACCCTGCGGGGCATCGATGCGCTGTGCGCGCTGGAGCCATGCGGCAATGGCTGTCCCAAGCCGATTCTGGTGCTGGAAAAGCTCACCATTGAGCGCATCAGCCTGGTGGGAAACGGGCGGCACACCCGCCTGCGTCTGCGTCAGGGCAATCATGTGCTCAACGCCATCGGCTTTGGCATCACTCCGCAGAGCGCCTCCATCGAACCGGGGGATCTGGTGGATGTGGCCTTTATCCCCCAGGTGAACGAATTCCGGGGCGAGCGGTCGGTGCAGCTGAACATTCAGGACATCCGTCCCAGCTGCCCCTGCGAATGCACCTGCGACACCGGGGCTTACCGCCAGCTGGTCACCGGCAGCCTTTCGCCGGAAAATGCCGTGAAACTGCTGCCTGACCGCAGTACGCTGGCGGCGGTATGGCGGTATCTGGCCTCCTGCGACAGCAAAACTGTGCAGGAAACCCCTGCCTGCCTGTGTAGAAAAATCGTACGCAAATCCCAGCTTCCCCTGAGTCTGGAAAAAATGCTGACCTGTCTTGACATTTTCTCCGATGTGGGCCTGCTGCGGGTGCAGCGGCTGAGCAAATATCTGTGCATTGAGCTGCCGGAAACCCAGCAGAAAGCTGACCTCAGCCGCAGCAAGACCATGCAGCTTCTGCTGCAAGCGAAAGAGAGTTGATTTTCATGGAAACCTTTGAATTCCATTATGACGCGCTGATGACCGCCCTGCAAAAGCGGTCGCTGTCTGAGGATATGCCTCTGATTCAGGAGGCCATCACCTATGCCGACCAGCAGCACAAGGAGCAGAAGCGCAAAGACGGTTCTCCCTACATCATCCATCCCCTGGCGGTGGCCGCCATCGTGGCGGAATTCGGTCTGGACACCGACGCCATCATTGCCGCCCTGCTGCACGACTGCATTGAGGATACCAATTCCTCTCACAGCGATATTGCCGCCCGCTTCGGCGACACGGTGGCAGAGCTGGTGGAGGGTGTTACCAAGCTGACCCGGGCCAATTTCTCCTCCACCGAGCAGGCCCAGATGGAAAACCTGCGGAAAATGTTCATGGCCATGAGCAAGGACATCCGGGTGGTGCTGATTAAAATTGCCGACCGGCTGCACAATATGCGCACCATGCAGTATCAAACCCCGGCCAAGCAGATTTCCAAGTGCCGGGAAACCATGGATATTTACGCCCCCCTTGCCCACCGTCTTGGTATGCAGAAGGTCAAGTGGGAGCTGGAGGATATTGCCCTGCGGTATCTGGTGCCGGACGATTACAACGCCATCATGGCGTACCTCGGCCAGCACAAGGAGCAGGATGAGGCGTTTATGCGCACCATCCAGCAGACCATCTCCGACCGCCTTGCCTCCGTGGGCATCCACAACAAAACCTACGGCCGCATCAAGCATGTATACTCCATCTACCGCAAAATGCAGACCCAGAACAAGCAGATTGACGAACTGTATGACCTTTACGCCTTCCGGGTGATTGTAGATACCATCCCCGACTGCTACAATGTGCTGGGCCACATCCACGATTTGTTCAATCTGGTGCCTGGCCGTTTCAAAGACTATATCTCCACCCCCAAGCCCAATATGTACCAGAGCCTGCACACCACCGTCATCGGCAAGCAGGGCATTCCCTTCGAGGTGCAGATTCGCACCTGGGAAATGCACGAAACCGCCGAATACGGCATTGCCGCCCACTGGAAATACAAGCAGGGAACCGGCAACGGCGAGGAAAAGGATTTTGAATGGGTGCGCCGGCTGCTGGAAAACCAGCAGGACTCCGACGCGGACGAGTATATCGAATCGCTGAAAATCGATATGTTCGACGACGAGGTTTTCGTCTTTACTCCCAAGGGCCGCATCGTGTCCCTGCCTGCCGGCTCCACCCCCATCGACTTTGCATACGCCATTCACTCCGGCGTAGGCAACGCCATGATTGGCGCAAAAATCAACAACCGCATCGCCAACATCGACAGCAAGCTGTCCAACGGCGACATTGTGGAAATTCTCACCTCCAAATCTGCCAAGGGACCCAGCCGGGACTGGCTGAACATCTGCCAGAGCAACCAGGCCCGCACCAAAATCAAGCAGTGGTTCAAAAAGGAAAAGCGGGAAGAAAATGTGATCCATGGCCGCTCCGCCTTTGAATCCGAAATGCGCCGGGTGGGTCTGCCGCTGTCCGTCACCATTGACCCGGAGGTCAGCCCCCAGCTTCTGAAAAAGCTGTCCTTTGACAACTGGGAGGATATGTACGCCGCCATCGGCTACGGCGGTCTGACCGCACTGAAGGCAGTGGGCCGCATCCGGGATGAAATCAACCGGGCGGTCAAAATTCAGACCAACGAAAAGCTTATCCAGCCGGCTCCCAAACAGCCCGAGCGGGAAAACCGGCACGCGGTCAACGGCATCATCGTGGAGGACATCGATTCCTGCATGATTAAGTTCGCAAAATGCTGCACCCCCGTCCCGGGTGATGCCATTGTGGGCTTCATCACCAAGGGCTTCGGCGTTTCCATTCACCGGGCGGACTGCCCCAACGCCGCCCACCGGGATGACCCGATTCAATCCGCCCGCTGGGTGCGGGTGCGCTGGGCCAATCAGGAGGAGCAGCCCTTTGAAACCACCCTGGAGCTGGACTGCATCACCCGTGACGGTCTGCTGCTGGATGTGGCAACGGTGATGTCCACCGCCCGCATCCGCCTCAAAGAGCTCAACGGCAAGGACCTGCCCGGCGGTAAGAGCGTGTTTACCGTCCGTTTTGAAGTGAAAAATGTGGAAGAACTGGAAACCATCCGCACGAAGCTGCTGAACATCCGGGATGTGGTTGGTTCCCGCCGTGGACAAAACTGAAAGGAGTCATAATTATGTTGAAGAAAGCAAAGCAGCTCTGGACTGAGCTGGACAGAACCATTTCCGTCAACCAGCGGGAGCTGGTACTGGGCGCCGCCGTCTGTGCCCTGAGCGGCATTGTGCTGGGCGTTTTCCTCTCCCCGAAAAAGACCACCACCATTGGCAGCAACAACGGCTCCAACAACTCCGGCAACACCGCCACTGCCCCTGCCCTGCCGAATCAGGCGGAAAGCGACGAAAAAGCAGAAAGCGAAAAGGAAGCATAAGCCATGCGTGCCATTTTAACAAGAGTGCGTTCCGCCTCGGTGGAAATCGACGGCCAGACCGTTGGCGAAATTGGAAAGGGTTTTCTGATTCTGCTGGGTGTCGGCCCCAACGATACGGAAAAGGAATGCCGGTACCTGGCAGAAAAAGCGCTGGGTCTGCGTGTTTTTGAGGACGAAAACGGAAAAATGAATCTGGGGCTGGAGCAGGTCGGCGGGCAGGTTCTGGTGGTCAGCCAGTTTACCCTGTACGGCAACTGCCGCAAGGGCCGCCGCCCCAGCTTTACAGAGGCAGCAGGCCCGGATTTGGGCAACGCCCTGTATGAAAAATTCCTGTCCTGTTGCGAAGAACTGGGCTACCCCCCGCAACACGGCAGATTCGGTGCGGATATGAAGGTTGCCTCCGTCAACGACGGGCCTGTGACCCTGATTCTGGACACCGACCAGCTCATGGACAGCCCCCGGAGGTAAGCCATGCTGCAAATTGATACCCTGCGTTTAGGCTCCCTGCGCACCAACTGCTATGTGGTGCGTAAAGCAGACAGCAGCGCCTGCGTTGTGATTGACCCCGGCGACGAGCCGGAGCATGTGGCGGCCTTCCTGAAAGAAAAGGGGCTAAGTTTGGAGGCCATCTTGCTGACCCACGGGCATTTTGACCATGTGGGCGGCGTGCAGGCGCTGGCAGAAGCCACCGGCTGCGCCCTGTGGCTCAGCGAAAGCGACTGGTCCCAGACCCCCTCCCCCTTTGTTTTACAGCTTTTTCCCATTATCAACTGTGATTTCTGCACCGTGAATTTTCCGGAGGAAGGAGAAACCATCCGGGCTGCCGGACTTTCCTTCCGTGTGCACGCCACCCCCGGCCATACCAGCGGCTCTGTCTGCTATGAATGTGAGGATTGCCTGTTCACCGGCGACACCCTGTTTTGCGGCTCCTGCGGCAGAACGGACCTGCCCGGGGGCAGCCACACCGCCATGGCCGGTTCCCTGACCCGGCTGCGGAATCTGCCCGGCGATTTCCGGGTGTTCCCGGGGCATGGAAAAGCCACCACCCTGGCGCTGGAAAAGCAGGAAAATCCCTATATGCAACCGTAAGAGGAAACCTATGAATCTGACACTTCAGGGTCACGATGACCTTTATGCCGTAGAGCAATTACAGCTTTCCCTCTTTCCTGACGGAACGGAGGGAGAAGCCGTCTCTTCCCTGCACCGGGGCAAAACCTGGCTCACCGCTGCCAGCAAAATCACCGTAGATGGGAAAACCGTTTCCGCCCGCCGCCGCATCAAAGCAGCGGATGAAACGGTGCGCACCCGCCGCCGCTGCCTGCAGCAGAGCTATTATCTGGCCGCCTGCCAGCTACTGCCCGTCACCCCGCCCTGGGGTGCCCTGGCCGGCGTTCGCCCCACCAAAATCACCACCCGCCATCTTTTAGAGGGCGGTACGGTGAAAAGCGCAGATGCCCTTTTGCGGGATGTCTATTTTGTCACACCGGAGCGGCGGAAGCTGGCGGTGGAATGTTCCCTTTCCACAGCTCATGCCGCTTCACTGCTGAATGAAAACGATGTTTCCCTCTATGTGGGCATTCCCTTTTGCCCCACCCGCTGCGCCTATTGCAGCTTCGTCAGCCGCACGGTGGGCAAGCACACGGAGCTGATTGCCCCATACCTCGATGCGCTGCTGACGGAAATCCGGCTCACCGGGCAGCTTCTTGCAAGCAGCGGCAAAACCGTGCGTACCATTTATATTGGCGGCGGCACCCCCACTACCCTGTCCTGTGCCCAGCTGGAACGGCTGATGGTAACCATCCGGGAGTCCTTTGACCTGTCCCGGCTGATTGAGTACACCGTGGAAGGCGGCCGCCCCGACACGCTGGACGAAGAGAAGCTGCGCGTCATCGCCCAAAACGGTGCTGACCGCATGAGCATCAATCCCCAGACCATGGTGAATTCCGTGCTGAAAGCCAGCGCCCGGCCCCATACCGCCGCCGATGTGCTGCGGGCCTACCGTCAGGCGGAAAACGCCGGTTACAAGGCCATCAACATGGATTTGATTGCGGGCCTGCCCGGTGACACGCTGGAGGGCTTCCGCCATTCGCTGGATACCGTAGCTTCCCTGCACCCTGCCAATATCACCGTTCACACCCTGGCGCTGAAAAAGGACGCGGATTTGTTCCAGAAGCGGGAGAATCTCCCCTCTGCCGAAACGGTGACGGAAATGGTTTCCTATGCCACCGGGGTTCTGCGCAGCCTGGGCTACAAGCCCTATTACCTCTACCGGCAGAAGTATATGTCCGGCAGCTTTGAGAATGTGGGCTGGAGCCGGGACGGTCTGGACTGTCTTTACAATATCTACATGATGGAGGAAGTGCACACCATCGTATCGGTGGGCGGCGGCAGCATCAGCAAGCTGAACCTGCCCGACGGCAAACTGGTTCGCTTCCCCAATCCCAAATTCCCGGAACAGTATATCGAATCGCTGGATACGGTTCTGGAAAAGAAACGGGAAATGCTTTTATCTGAGAAAGGAAGTATCTGAGCTTGGATATTCTGATTTCCGGCGTCACCGCGGTGACGATGAACGAAAAAATGGAAGTGGTATTCGGTGCCTACATCGGCATTGAAAACGGGAAAATCATTTCCATTTCCAAAACGCCCCCCGCCGATGCCCCTGCCACCATCATCGACGGCACCGGCATGGTGGCCATTCCCGGCCTCATCAACTGCCACACGGAGCTTGCCGCCACGGCGCTGCGGTCGCTGCTGGACGACCTGCCCCGTCACGAGGCATTGGAGCAGCAGCTGAAAAAGGAGGACAAAATGGACTCCCGCGCCGCCAAAGCCGCGGCTCTGCTGGCCATTGCGGAGTGCCTCCGCTTCGGCGTCACCTCCGTGTCTGACCTGTATTACTATCCCGCCGCCACCGCGGAAGCCGCCGCGGAAGCGGGCATTAAGGCCAATGTGGCATTGTCTACCTACCGCTACGAGGACGACAGCGAGGAATTTGACTTTGAAACCGACCCCCAATGCCAGGAACTGGTGCGCATCGTGGAGAAATGGAACGGCTACGACGACGGTCGCATCCGGGTGGATGCCGGCATTCACAGCGAATACACCAGTAACCACCTGCTCTGGGAGGCGCTGGCCGCCTATGCATCCGAAACCGGCATTGGTATGCAGCTTCGCCTGGGAGAAACAGAGAGCGAAGCCGCATCCTGTTTGGAGCGCACTGGTCTTTCTCAGGCAGAGCTGCTGGACTGCCACCGGCTGTTCTCCGTTCCCGCCACCGCCACAAACTGCGCCTGCCTGACGGAACAGGACCGGAAGATTCTGGGCAAGCGGAAGCTGTCTGCGGTCTGCACCCCCATTGCCAGTGCCAAAAACGGCAATCCACCCACGGATATTCTTGCCAGCGTGAAGGCGGGCATGAATGTGGTGCTGGGCACCGGCAGCGTGATGGATTCCGGCAATCTTGATTTGTTTGAAGTGATGCGTGCTGCCGCCCTGCAAACCCGCAGCGCCAAGGGGCAGTCTGACGCCCTCCCCGCCCCTGCCACGCTGATGCTGGCAACGGTCTGCGGTGCCCGGGCGCAGGGCCGGGCCGCCCAATGCGGCATGCTGAAAGTGGGCATGGATGCGGATATTGCGCTGATTGACTTCTCCGCGCCCCACCTGATGCCCTGCCACAATGTGCTCAACGCCCTTGTTTACAGCGTCAAGGGCGGCGATGTGGCCATGACCATGGTGCGGGGCAAAATTCTCTATCAGAATGGACGCTTTCCCACCATCGACCTGAACGAAGTGGTGCAGGAGCTGACCCAGTACGCCATCCCCCGTCTATTCGACGACAGCAAAACCTGACAGGAGGCGCACCATGTCCGACTCCGTCAAAAAGCAATCCTTCCTCCATGGCACCGCCCTGCTGGCAGGTGCCACCGCCATTGTAAAAATCATCGGCGCGCTGTACAAAATCCCCCTGAAAATGATCATCGGGGACGAGGGCTTCGGCTACTTCAACACCGCCTACGAAATTTACAGCCTGCTGCTGCTCATCTCCACCGCAGGCCTGCCCGTGGCCATGAGCCGGATGATTTCCGCCGCCAGCTCTTTGGAGCATCACAACCAGGTGCGCCGGATTTATGCCACCTGCCGGGCCCTTTTCCTGGGCATGGGCGTGGTGGGCGCGCTGCTGATGACGCTGGGCAGTCCTTTCCTTGCCAAAATGCAGGGGCAGCCCGACGCGGTGTATGCCATCGCCTGTCTGGGGCCTTGCGTACTGCTGATTTGCGTCATGAGCACCTACCGGGGCTTCTTCCAGGGGCAGGGCAACATGATTCCCACCTCGGTATCCCAGGTGCTGGAGGCTGTCACCAAGCTGGTGGTCGGCATTGTGCTGGCGCTGCTGGTGATGAAGCAAACTTCCAATGTTCCCATGGCCGCCGGCGGCGCCATTTTGGGCGTGACCGTCAGCTGTGTGGTTTCCGTGTTCTATCTGTTTGGCTGTTTCCGCAAGGCCTACCGGAAAATGCCGGTGACGGCTGAGCCGGTCAGCAGCTACAAAAGCACTGCCAAAAGCCTTCTTTCCATCGCCGTGCCCATCACCATCGGTGCCGCCGGGCTACAGCTTCTGACTGTGCTGGAAACCGGCATCTATATGGACAATATCAACGGCCTTTTGAACGCCGGAACCTACGACAGCCCCCTTATCCGCCTGCTGAGTGACCAGGTTTTGCAGAAATATCCGGGAATTTCCTTTGCGGATTTGAATTCCAAGGTGGCAGCGAACCTAAAAGGTATTTACAACATGGCGCAAACCGTGTATAATCTCCCTGTGGCTTTTGTCGCGCCCATCACCATCAGCATCATCCCCGCCATCACCAGCCACCTGACGCTGCAAAACAGCCGGGGCGCCCGCTCCACCGCAGAGTCTGCCGCCCGGATTACGGGTCTGATTTGTATGCCCTGCGCCGTGGGACTGATTGTGCTCTCCCGTCCTGTAATGGCCCTGTTGGGCGGCTACAGCGGCGAGAAGCTGACCTTTGCCGCCACGCTGATGTCGGTTCTGGGCGTATGCGTCCTTTTCAATTCCATTGTGCTGCTGACCAATGCCATCATGCAGGCCCACGGGCACGCCAATCTGCCGGTCATCAATATGTTCATCGGCGGCATTTTAAAGCTGGCAGCGGTATTCATTCTCACAAAAAATCCCCACATCGGCATTTTGGGAACGCCCATCGGCTCTTTTTTGTGCTATGTGAGCATCACGGTGCTGAATCTGCTGACCATGCGCCGGTGCATTTCCAACGCCCCCGCCATTGTGCGCAATTTAAGCCGCAGCGCACTGGCTGCCGCAGTCATGGGTATCGCCGCCTACGGCGCGTGGTATCTGCTGCAGCTGGTTCTGGGGGCAGACGGCAGCCGGGTGCTGCTGTGCGGCATTCCCGTTATGGTGGGCGTAGCTGTTTACGCCGTGGCCGCCATCAAATTCAAGGCAATTACACACGCGGACTGCTTATTGCTGCCCAAGGGTGAAAAATTAGCAAAAATTTTGAAACTGTAAAAAAGAGAGGATCATTACCATGACCAAGACCGAACTGATTTCCGTCACCGCCGAAAAGACCGGCCTGACCAAGAAGGACGCTGAGCTGGCTGTCAACACCGCTCTGGAGACCATCACTGCCGAGCTGGCTGCCGGCAACCGTGTCCAGCTGGCTGGCTTCGGCATCTTCGAGACCAAGACCCGTCAGGCTCGCACCGGCCGCAACCCCAAGACCAAGGAGACCATCGAAATCCCCGCTTCTACCTCCGTGGCTTTCAAGGCCAGCAAGACCCTGAAGGATTCCGTCGCCAAGTAATTTCATGCGGCTGGACAAATATCTGAAGGTCTCCCGCCTTATCAAGCGGCGCACCATCGCCAATGAAGCCTGCGACAATGGCCGCATCAGCGTCAATGGCCGGGTGGTCAAAGCCAGCTACGAGGTAAAGGTGGGGGACAAAATCGAAATCACCATGGGCCCCCGTACGGTGGCCGTGGAGGTTTTGGTTGTCGCAGAAACCGTCCGCAAGGACGATGCCTGCGCCATGTACCGGGAAATATGAAGAAAATCGCTGTTCCAACCGGAACAGCGATTTTTCCTTAAGAATAGAGGGGTTTTATCTTCTGACTGTAAATTCTGCGGAAGAACAGCAGCGTCACCGTCAGGCTCATAAACTCCGCGATGGGGAACGCCCACCACACATTGTTCACATCCCCGGTCAGGCTCAGCAGGTAAGCCGCCGGCAGCAGCACCACCAGCTGGCGGCACATGGAGGTGATGGTGGAATAGATGCCGTTGCCCATAGCCTGGAACGACGCGCCCAGAGAAATGCAGATGGCAGCCAGCGGGAAATGCCAGCCAATAATCCGCAAGGCCTTGCAGCCCATCTGCATGAAGGTATCAGTGGGATTAAACAGGTTCAGCAGCACCTCGGGAATCAGCTGGAAGGCAAGCAGGCCGCACAGCATCACCAGCAGCGCACTGACGCAGGCAATCTTCAGAGTTTTGGTCATCCGCTCCGGGTTGCGGGCACCATAGTTAAAGGCCACAATGGAAATGGTGGCGTTATTCAGGCCGAACAGGGGCATGAAGAAGAAGCTCTGGAGCTTGAAATAAATGCCAAACACCGCCGCAGCCGTCTCCCCCACCGCCTTGAAGCCAAGGAGAATCTGGTTCATGGTAAAGGTCATAATGGAGCCAATGCCCACCATAATTACGGAAGGCACGCCCACGGACAGAACCGGCTTGAGAATCTCCCAGCTGGGGCGGATATTCTTCAGCTTCAAAACCACATCATGGTTATACTTCAGATTGAACACCACCGCCAGCACCGCTGCAAGCCACTGTCCAATCACCGTGGCGACGGCCGCGCCGGCAATGCCCATGGCCGGAATGCCCAGCTTCGGCACGCCGAAAATAAGCACCGGATCCAGCACAATGTTGACGATGGCACCCGTTCCCTGAGTAATCATGGTGTGCATCGTGCGGCCCGTGGCCTGTAGCAGCCGTTCAAAAAGGACTTCCGTCATAATGCCCAGCACACCGATGCAGCAGATGCTGGTGTAAATCACGCCGTTTTCCACAGTTTCCGCCACATCCGACTGGATTTCATAGAAGGGACGCACCGCAAAGATGCCAAACAGCATAAAAATCGCGCTGGCACACAGCGCCAGGAAAATACCGTTTCCTGCAGTACGGTTGGCCCGCTCCCAGTTCCCCTCCCCCAGAGATTTGCTCAGCAGGGAGTTAACGCCCACGCCGATGCCGGTGGCAAAGCCAATCTGGATGTTCTGCACTGGGTAAGCAAGCCCCATGGCCGTTACCGCGCTTTCCGAAATTTGAGACACATACACGCTGTCTACAATATTATAAAGGGCCTGCACCAGCATGGAAATAATCATCGGCATTGCCATATTCAGCAGTAGCTTTCCCACCGGCATGGTACCCATCTTATTGCCCGCAAGCACGGGCGTTTCTTTTTCTTTAATCATAGAATCCCTTTCAAAAAACAAATATGTGTTTCATTATACTCTATTTGCTGAAAATAGCAAGTCTTTTCCCGAAAGTATCCGCCGATTGTAAACTTTCTGTCAAAGAAAGGCTTTTCCCTCTTGCCTGGCATATTTTTCCGTGGTATACTTTACAGGTATCTATTTTTACAGGGAGGTTTCTTGTGATGAAGGTCATGCTCTTTGTCCTGAACCCAAATGCCGGAACCAAAAAAGCCAACCGCTATCTGGCAGAAATCCTGGCCACCTTCAACCAGGCAGACTACACCGTCGTCACCGTCGTCACCCGGGCATCCGGTGATGCTACCCGCGCCGTGGCCTATTATGGTCCCCATGTGGATTTGATTGTCTGCTGCGGCGGCGACGGCACCTTTAACGAAACCATCAACGGCCTGATGCAGTGCGGTGCTACCACCCCCATCGGGTATATTCCCGCCGGCTCCACCAACGACTTTGCCGCCAGTCTGCACCTGCCCACCGACCCGCTGGAGGCCGCCCAGGCCATCACCCGCGCCACCCCAGTAGGCTATGATATTGGCAAATTTGGCTCCCGTTATTTTTCCTATGTGGCTTCTTTCGGTGCATTTACCCGCACCAGCTACTCCACACCCCAGAATGTAAAAAATATGCTGGGCCACACCGCTTATATCCTCAGCGGCATCTCGGAGCTTTCCCAGATTCGCCCCATCCCCATGCGGCTGGAGCTGGATGACGGAGAAATCATTGAGGATGACTTTCTGTTCGGTGCCGTCAGCAATTCCACCAGTGTGGGCGGTATTCTCACATTGGACCCCAATCAGGTGGATATGCGGGACGGAAAATTTGAGATTCTGCTGGTGCGTGCCCCCAAGAAGCTGGGGGAGCTTTCCGAATGTATTCAGGCGCTCCAGAGCCAAAAATATAACTGCCAGATGATTACCTTCCGCTCCGCTTCCCATATCCGCGCCATTGCCGACCCTGCCCTTGTCTGGACGCTGGACGGCGAACGGGCGGACGGCGCGGCGGTCATCGATATTCGCAACCAGCACCAGGCCATTCGCCTGATGCAGGAAGGAGAAGCATGCTTAACACTACCCTCTGCTACATAACCCGGGGCCAGGATGTTCTGATGCTCCACCGGGTGAAAAAGAAAAATGACCTGAACCAGGACAAATGGATTGGCATCGGCGGCAAATTTGAGGGCGAAGAAACCCCAGATGAGTGCCTGCTGCGGGAGGCCAAGGAAGAAACCGGGCTGACCCTCACCTCCTGGAAGTGCCGGGGCGTGGTCACTTTCCTCACCACAGGCCAGTGGGAGGGCGAATATATGTACCTGTTCACCGCCGACGGCTTTGAAGGCCAGCTGCTGGACTGCCCGGAGGGAGAGCTGCAATGGGTCAGCCGGGAATTTCTGGACAGGCTTCCCAAGTGGGAGGGGGACAAAATTTTCCTAGACCTGCTGTGGCAGGACGCCCCCTTCTTCCTGCTGAAGCTGCGTTATGACGGCGAAAAGCTGGTGGAAGCCGTGCTGGACGGCAAGAAAATCGTATAAAAACGGAGCGTATCACAAGATACGCTCCGTTTTTACGACCGGAAGATTTATCGGATATCAGCAGGGGCGGCATACATTCCGCCCGAAGAATTGGATGTTTATATATCGTTTCACAGTGAAATCCGCGCCTTTTGGGGGATAACGGGGTGATAAGGCTCGTTTGCGTTTTTACCCTTGGCAAAAACAGAGGTGCTGCCGGGGATACACTCTCTTTTCATGTTTCTGTTTACAGATTCAATGTCTGCCGATGTGCATTCCCTTTTCGATGAAATTCCTGCTGCGCAGGGGTGAAATCTGATTGCGCAGGTGAAATCCACGCTGCTGGCGCGGATATAGGGGGTGACGAGGCTCGTTTGCGTTTTTGCCTTTGGCAAAAACAGAGGTTCCGCCGGGCCCCTACCCGGCAGCCAACAGTCCCCCGGACTGTTGGATTTGATTCTTCGAGCCTCGTCCTAACAAAAAAAGAAACAGACACCGAATGGTGTCTGTTTCTTTTTGGAGCGGGTGACGAGGCTCGAACTCGCTACCTCCACCTTGGCAAGGTGGCGCTCTACCGGATGAGCTACACCCGCAGGAACAAGTGGTATTATAACAGTTTTTCAAAAAATGTCAATACCTTTTTTTCCGTTTTTCCCCGAAAAATTGGCCGGGCAAAATCGCCCGGCCAATTCGTTTGCAGAGAAACCTCTTAAACTTCAAACTGAATCTGCTTGTCCTGAGAATCTTCCTCTTTGATGATGGCACCGGCAGAGGGCAGGGTTCTGGTGCGGTAGCGGCTCATATTGACGATTCCGCTCTGCTCTGCCAGCACGGCCTCGGTCAGAACGGCCTTCTTTTTCAGGCTCACCACCGACACACCCTGGGTGTTTTTGGTGGTTTTGGGTAGAAGCTGCGCCGTGGAGAAAATCACGCACCGGCCGTCGCTGGTAAAGACGGCCATCTGATTATCCGTGTCCATGGAAAGCGCCGTTTTCAGCGGGCTCTTGTCGCTGTAAGCACTCAGCAGCTTCTTGCGGTTGGTCTTGGTTTCATAGGCAGACAGGGGCACCTTTGCCGCCTTGCCGTTTTCGAAGAAGAACAGCACGAAGCCCTTGTAATCTCCGGGGAAAATCACCTGCTTCACCGTTTCTCCCTGCTCCATGCCCAGCTTCTGGGGCAGATAGTCGCCCAGCAGCGAGGCTTTGGAATCCTCGAAATCGGACAGGCGGCTCTTATAGCACTGGAACCGGTCGGTAAACACCAGAATCTCCGCCTTGTTGCTGCTTTCCACCGTCAGGGCAAGGCCATCGCCCTCCTTGAACTTCTGCTCGCCGCTCATCCGCAGGGACTGGGCGGTGATTTTTTTCAGATAACCCTCTCTGGAAACGAAAACCGTCACCGGGTAATCCGGCGTATCGTCCTCTCCCTCGTCGGGCTGAATCTGGACGCTGTCGTAGATAATTTCCGTCTTGCGGGGCTGGCCGTATTTTTCCGAAACCTCTTTCAGTTCCTTCTTGATGACATTTTGCAGCTTCCGGTGGCTGCCCAGAATGTCCCGCAGCTCCGCAATTTCCTTTTCCAAATCACTGGTGGCGCGGGTCTGCTTCAGGATGTATTCTTTGTTGATGTTGCGCAGCTTGATTTCCGCCACAAAGTTGGCCTGAATTTCGTCAATGCCGAAGCCAATCATCAAATTGGGAACGACCTCGTTTTCCATTTCCGTTTCCCGGATGATGGAGATGGCCTTGTCGATGTCCAGCAGAATCCGTTCCAGGCCTTTCAGCAGATGGAGCCTGTCCTCTTTCTTCTGAATCTGGAAGAAAATCCGGCGGCGCACACATTCCATCCGCCAGGCCGTCCACTCCTCCAGAATCTCTCCCACGCCCATGACCCGGGGCATTCCCGCAATCAGCACATTGAAATTGCAGGGGAAGCTGTCCTGCAGGGTGGTCAACCGGAACAGCTTCTGCATCAGCTTCTCCGGGTCAACGCCCCGCTTCAGGTCGATGGTCAGCTTCAGGCCGCCCAGGTCGGTTTCGTCCCGCATATCCGAGATTTCCTTGATTTTGCCGTTTTTAATCAGCTCCGCCACCTTGTCCATGACCACTTCCGTGGCGGTGGTGTAGGGGATTTCGTAAATCTCGATGAGGTTGCCTTCCTTGATATAGCGCCACTTGGCCCGCAGCTTGAAGCTGCCCCGGCCGGTGGAATAGATTTCCCGGGTCGCCGCTTCGTCATACAGCAGTTCCGCGCCGGTAGAAAAATCCGGGCCGGGCAGGGTTTCCAGAATGTCATGGTCCGGGTCATCCATCAGGGCGATGGTGGTATCGCAAATCTCCTTCAGGTTAAACGAGCAGATGTTGGATGCCATGCCCACGGCGATGCCCTGGTTGGCACTCACCAACACATTGGGAAAGGTGGTGGGCAGCAGCGCCGGCTCTTTCATGGTGGCATCGTAATTGTCCACCATGTCCACCGTGTCAGAATCGATGTCCCGGAACAGCTCTGCGCAGATGCTGTCCAGCTTTGCCTCGGTATAACGGGAGGCCGCATAGGCCATGTCCCGGGAGTAGACCTTGCCGAAGTTGCCCTTGGAATCCACAAAGGGATGCAGCAATGTTTCATTGCCCCGGGCAAGACGCACCATGGTTTCGTAAATAGCCCCGTCGCCGTGGGGGTTGAGGCGCATGGTCTGACCCACAATGTTGGCGGATTTTGTTCTTCCGCCGTTTAACAGTCCCATCTTGTACATGGTGTACAGCAGCTTCCGGTGGGAAGGCTTGAAGCCGTCAATCTCCGGAATGGCCCGGGACACAATCACCGACATGGCATAGGGCATATAGTTGATTTCCAGAGTTTCGGAAATCGCCTGCTCGGTGGTGGAGCCGTGCAGGCCCATAATGCCGTCGGTGTTGATTTTTTTCATTTTTCCTTCGTCTACTTGTTTCTTCTTTGCCATCGTCGGCTCCTTATCATTCATACAGGGCAGCAACCTCTGGTTGCGCCTTTTTCCGTCCTAAAGTCAAGAAATATCCGCCAATTCCAGGTATTTCGCTCCGTTTTCCGCAATGAAATTCTTTCGTTCGGAAAGGGCGTCGCCCAGCAGCACATCAAAATAGTGGGCAGTGCGCTCGGCTTCCTCCGGCATGACCTTAATCAGCCGCCGGGTTTCCGGGTTCATGGTGGTCATCCACATCATCTCCGGGTCGTTTTCGCCAAGGCCCTTGGAGCGCTGGAGCGTCACCTTTTTTCCTTCCAGCTCTTTGAGAATCTGCACCTTTTCCTGCTCATTATAGGCAAACCAGGTCTTATCCTTGCAGGTAATTTCAAACAGCGGAGATTCCGCAATATACACATAGCCGTCCCGGATGAGGGTGGGACAAAGCCGGTAGAGCATGGTCAGAATCAGGGTACGAATCTGGAAGCCGTCCACATCCGCATCGGTACAGATGACAACTTTATTCCAGCGGAGATTGTCAATGTCGAAAGAACTCAGCTCCTTGGCCTTTTTCCCCTGCACCTCCACGCCGCAGCCCAGCACCTTCATCAAATCGGTGATGATGGGGCTGGCAAAAATTTTGGTGTAATCCGCCTTCAGGCAGTTGAGGATTTTGCCCCGGACGGGCATGATGCCCTGAAATTCCGCGTCTCGGCTCAGCTTAACGGAGCCCAATGCGGAGTCACCCTCCACGATATACAGCTCCCGCTTCTCCGTATCCCGGCTGCGGCAGTCCACGAATTTCTGCACCCGGTTGGCAATGTCCACCTTGGCCGACAGATTTTTCTTGATGTTGGTTTTGGTCTTTTCCGCCGATTCCCGGGCACGCTTGTTGATGAGGATCTGTTCGGCGGCACGGTCGGCCTCTTGTTTGTTTTCGATGAACCAGACCTGCAGCTGCTCCTTATAAAAGGCGGTCATGGCCTCCTGTGTAAACCGGGAGTTGACACTTTTCTTGGTCTGGTTCTCAAAGCAGCCGATGGTGGAGAAGCAGTTGCTCACCAGCACCAGAGAGTCCTGAATGTCCTGGAAGATGATTTTATTCTCATTTTTGGCGTATTTGCCGTTATCCCGCAGGTATTTGTCAAACGCTGCGGTGAAGCCGGAGCGCACCGCCTTGTCGGGGCTGCCGCCGTATTCCAGCCAGGAGGAGTTGTGATAATACTCGATGTGGCTGACCTGCTTGCTGAAGCAGAAGGCCGTGGTGATTTTCAGCTTCATCTCCGGGCGGTTATCCGCATCCCGACCCCGGCGCTCCGTTTCCCAGTAGACAGGCATAGTAAAGGCGTTATCCCCCACCATTTCCTCAATATACTGCCGGATGCCGTCGGCATAGCAGAACTGCTCCTCTTCAAACTTCTTCCCCACCTGGTTGCGGAATTTGAAGGTGATGCCCTTATTTACCACCGCCTGGCGGCGCAGCACATCCCGGTAGTAATCCACGGGGATGTTGATGTCGGTAAACACCTGCTTATCCGGCTTCCAGTGGAAAACGGAGCCGGTTTTCCGCCCCCGGTCGGTGGGTTCTTTTTTCAGGCCGCCGATGTTTCTGCCCTTTTCAAAGTGCAAATCGTACCGGAAGCCATCCCGGCGGATAGTAGCGTCAAAAAATTCTGAAGCATACTGGGTGGCGCAGGAGCCAAGGCCGTTGAGGCCCAGGGAATACTCGTAGTTCTCGCCGTTTTCGCCGTACTTGCCGCCGGCGTACATTTCGCAGAACACCAGTTCCCAGTTGTAGCGCTTTTCCTTTTCATTATAATCCACAGGGCAGCCTCGGCCGAAATCCTCCACCTCCACTGACAAATCCTCATAGCGAGTAACGATGATGGTGTCGCCATGTCCCTCCCGGGCCTCGTCAATGGCGTTGCTGAGAATTTCAAACACCGCGTGCTTGCAGCCCTCCAGGTCATCCGAGCCAAAAATAACTGCCGGACGCTTGCGCACCCGGTCCTCGCCTTTCAGCATGGAAATACTGGAGTTGCCGTACTGTTCCTTTTTATTTGTAGCCATAGTTTCCACCTGCCATAGTTATCCATAATATCTAAATGGTATTATACGCAAAAAAACGACCGAAGTCAACCATTTCCACCCCCTGCTTTTTGTGGAGAATGATGGATATGCTTTCTGCCTTAAATTGTATCCAACGGTCATTTCTTCCAATCCGGGAAGCGATTTTTGCTTTTTTCCACGATATTCACAAATAGTTCTTGAATCTTGCGCCGTTTTGGAATATACTATGAGGAGATTGTTTTCTGCGGGGAGCATAGAATGAAGGATTTGAACTTGCTTGTCTGGCTGACCCAGCTGGGCCTTTCCGTTGCCGTGCCGCTGGTGGGCTTTCCCCTGCTGGCTATCTGGCTGCAAAGTCGGTTTGGCTGGGGCGACTGGGTGCTTTGGGTAGCCGTTGTCATTGGCATCATCAGCGCTGTAGACGGTTTCCGCACCAGCCTGAAGGCCATGAGCCGCCTGTCCAGAGGCAAGAAGAAATCCGATGCCCCCACATCTTTCAACGAGCACGATTAACCCGGAGGTGTTTATGAACACACGCCAGTATATTCTGAAGCAGACCGCTCTGGTGGCTGCCGGGCAGGCCCTGGGCGCTGCCGCCATCTGCGGCGGATTTGCCCTGCTTGGCTACTATGACAAGACGGTGCTGCTGGGCAGCATTGTGGGCTCCTGTGTGGCAATTGTCAACTTTTTCCTCATGTCCATGAGCGTCATGATGGCTGCCGACAAGGCAACCGCCCAGGATGTGAAGGGCGGAAAGGCCACCATGCGGCTGTCCTTTTCCGGCCGCCTGGTTCTCATGGCGCTGATTCTCATTGTCTTTGCCAAAAGCGGCCTGTGCCATGTGCTGGCACTGGTGCTGCCGCTGGTGCTGACCCGCCCCATCCTTACCATTTACGAATTTTTCAGAAAGTCAGGTGATTCTGCCAAATGAATCTGGAAGTCAACGGTGCATTTGTTTACTTCACCATCCCCATCTTCGGCGGTATCCCCATCACCCAGACCACCGTATCGTCCTTTGTGGTGACGATGCTGCTGGTCATCGCCTGCATCACCCTGGGCAAAAATCTGCAAAAGCGCCCCAGCGGAAGGCAGGTACTGGTGGAAAAGGGCGTGTCCATGATTTACAATCTGACCACCAGCGTCATGGGCGTGCACAATGCCCATTGGGCCCCCTTTATGGGCACCATTTTCCTCAGCAGCATCTGCGGCTCCTACATCGGCCTGACCGGTTTTCTCAAATCCTCCACGGCGGATTTGAGCTGTGTGCTGGTGTGGGCGCTGATGGTGACCGGCATCATCTGGTACAATAATATTAAGAACAATGGTTTTGTCGGCTGGCTCAAGGGCTTTACCCAGCCCATCGCCGTCATGACACCCATGAATATCGTGTCCGAAATCGCCCAGCCTCTGTCCATGGCCTTCCGTCACTTTGGCAATGTGGCCGGCGGCGGCGTGATTTCCAGCATCATCTACACCGCATTCAGCATGCTCTCGGCAGCTGTGCTGAATCTTATTGCCGGAAGCGGCTGGTTGATGGGCGCTGTTCTCATGGTTGTGGGCGTGGCGCTGCTGGTACTGGGCCGCAAAACCAAAAAGCTGGTTTGGAAAGTATTCGGCTGCATCAGTGCCGTGCTGGGGCTGTTTGGCCTGCTGCAGGCGCTGGGCATTCTGGAAGGCGTGCCGGTTCTGGCGCTGGGCGTGCCCGCAGTGCTTTCCTGCTACTTTGATTTGTTCTCCGGATTTATTCAGGCTCTGGTCTTTACCCTGCTGTCCATGGTCTATATTTCCGGTTCTCTCCCCGCGCCGGATGGGGAATAATTCCTTTGTGAGCAATTTTTAGGCTATATAAACATTATTAGGAGGATCTCTATTATGGAAATTGCAGAAGCTTTGGCTATCATTGGTAAGGCACTGGGCGCTGGCCTGTGCATGGGCATTGGCGCTATCGGCCCCGCTCTGGGCGAAGGCAACGCCGTCAGCCGCGCGCTGGAGGGCATGGCCCGTCAGCCCGAAACCGCTGACAACCTGCGTACCAACATGATCGTTGGCTGCGCCGTTACCGAAACCACCGGTATTTACGCCCTGCTGACCGCTATTTTGATTCTGTTCGCCCTGTAAAAACCGCTCTTTCTCAATCCATTAGGAAAGGAGCGACACATTTTGGAACACTTTTTTGAAGAATTTGTTGGCGTTGATTTCTGGACTTCCCTGTTTGTTCTGCTCAACACCCTGCTCATTTTCTTCGTGGCGAAGAAATATCTCTTTGTCCCTGTGAAGAATATGATTGACGCCCGGCAGAAAGAAATCGACACCATGTACGATGACGCCCGAAAGGCCCAGGAAAACGCCCAGGCAATGGAAGCCGAATACAGCCAGAAGCTGTCCCAGGCCGCTGAAGCCGGCCAGCAGCTTGTCAAGGAAGCTGTGGAGCGGGGTCAGAAGCGGGAGGAAGAGATCATCCTCCAGGCCAACACCCGCGCCGCCGCCCTGCTGGACAAGGCAAATGCCGACATCGCCCAGGAAAAGAAAAAGGCACTCAACGATGCCAAGGACGAAATTTCCGACATGGCCATGGCCATCGCCGCCAAGGTGGTGGGCCGGGAGCTGAATGACGCCGACCAGAGCAAGCTGGTGGACCAGTTCATCGAAGAATTGGGTGACGGCGTATGACGGAAATCGGAAGCGTTTACGGCGAATCTCTCTATGCTTTGGCGCAGGAGGAAGGTCTGGCAGAGGCGATTTTAAATGAGCTTGCCGTGCTGGAGCAGTGCTTTGCCGCTGAGCCGGGCTATCTGCGGCTGCTGAGCGCCGCCACACTTTCCAAGCAGGAACGGACGGCCATTCTGGACGAAGCCTTCCGCCCCCTGCTTCAGCCCTATCTGCTGAATTTCTTGAAAATTCTCACGGAAAAAGGCTATATCCACCACTTCCCCCATTGCTGCACCGCTTACCGCCGGTGCTATTACCGGGACAACGGCATTCTGCCGGTCACCGCTGTTTCCGCCGTTTCTCTGAACGAAAATCAGACAGCGCGGCTGACGGAAAAGCTGTCGGCCATCACCGGCAAGACCATCCTGCTGCAAAACCGGGTGGAGCCGGAGCTGCTGGGCGGTATGCGGCTGGACTTTGACGGCAAGCAGATGGACGACTCCATCCGGCACCGCCTGGACAGCATCCGCCAGATGCTGAAAAATACTGTACTGTGATGCAAAGGCAGGTACACCATGGAATTAAAACCCGAAGAAATTACAAAAATCATCCGTAGTCAAATCAAGAACTACGAGCACAAGCTGGAAACCAGCGAAACCGGCGTGGTCATCCTGGTGGGTGACGGCATTGCCCGGGTGTCTGGTCTGGACAACTGCATGGCAGGCGAACTGGTTTCCTTCCCCAACGGTTCCTACGGCATGGCCCAGAACCTGGAGGAGGACACCGTGGCCGTGGTTATTCTGGGTTCTGACAATGGCATCAAAGAGGGCGACACCGTCAAGCGCACCGGCAAGGTGGTTTCCGTGCCGGTGGGCAAGAACCTCATCGGCCGGGTTGTCAACGCCCTGGGCCAGCCCATTGACGGCAAAGGCCCCATCGACGCCGAAACCTACCGCCCCATCGAAATGCCGGCCCCCGGCATCATCGAGCGGAAACATGTTTCCCGTCCCCTGCAGACCGGTATCAAGGCCATCGACTCCATGATTCCCATTGGCCGCGGCCAGCGGGAACTGATTATCGGCGACCGCCAGACCGGCAAAACCACCATCGCCACCGACACCATTCTCAACCAGAAGGGCAAGGATGTGATCTGCATTTATGTGGCCATCGGTCAGAAGCGCTCCACCGTTGCACAGCTGGTGGAGAACCTGACCCTCAGCGGCGCTATGGAATATACCATCGTGGTATCCGCCACCGCTTCCGAGCTTGCACCCATGCAGTATATTGCCCCCTACACCGGCTGCACCATTGGTGAGCATTTCATGTATCAGGGCAAAGATGTGCTGGTCATTTATGACGATTTGAGCAAGCACGCCGTGGCCTACCGGGCCATCTCCCTGCTGATTCGCCGTCCCCCCGGACGGGAAGCTTACCCCGGCGATGTGTTCTATCTCCATTCCCGTCTGCTGGAGCGGGCGGCCCAGCTTTCCGATGCCAAGGGCGGCGGCAGCCTGACGGCTCTGCCCATCATTGAAACCCAGGCAGGCGATGTGTCTGCCTACATTCCCACCAATGTCATTTCCATCACTGACGGCCAGATTTTCCTGGAAACCGAGCTGTTCAACTCCGGCGTTATGCCCGCCGTGAACCCCGGTATTTCCGTATCCCGTGTGGGCGGCGATGCCCAGATCAAGGCCATGAAGAAGGTGGCCGGCTCCCTGAAGCTGCTGTATTCCCAGTACCGGGAGCTGCAGAGCTTTGCCCAGTTCGGCTCCGATTTGGATGCCGATACCAAAGCCCGCCTTTCTCTGGGTGAGCGGATTGTGGCGGTGCTGAAGCAGAAGAACAACGCCCCCAAGGAAGTGGCCCAGCAGGTTTGCATCATCTACGCCGTGACCAAGGGCTATCTCAATGCCCTGGATGTGGAAGATGTGCCCGCCTTTGAGCAGCAGCTGGAGAGCGTGATGGAGAGCAAATACTTCGATGTGCTGGATTCCATCCGCACCACCGGTAAACTGGAACCTGCCGCCGAGGAGCGGCTGAAGGAAGCTCTGACCGCTCTGGCTGCCTCCTTCCACCAGCAGGGTTAAAGGAGGGAGAGCTGCATGGCAGGTGTTTCCTCCAAGGAAATCAAAACCCGTATTCGAAGTATGAAATCCACCCGGCAGATCACCAAGGCCATGGAAATGGTGGCTGCCTCCAAGCTCCGCCGGGCTCAGGCCGAAATGGTCAACGCCCGTCCCTACTTTGAAACTCTTTACGAAACCATCAACGAAATTGCCGACACCAACCGGGACCTCCCCTCCCCCTATCTGGAATCGCGTTCCAAGGGCCGAAAGCTGTTTGTGGTGATTGCGGGCGACCGGGGTCTTGCCGGCGGCTATAACAGCAACATTCTCAAGCTCTGCCTTTCCAAAATGGAAGGTCAGGACGCCATGGTTCTGCCCATCGGCAAAAAGGCGGTGGAGTTTTTCAAGGGAAAGAGCTATCCCCTCTTTACTGACAGCTATCAGGAAGCTGAGGACATCTCCGCTTCCGACTGCTTCTCCATGGCAAAGCAGCTCTGCAAGGCCTATCTTGCCGGAGAGATTTCTGAAATTCAGGTCGGGTACACCAATTTTGTGTCCGTTCTGTCCCAGACGCCCTCCACGCTGCAGCTTCTGCCCCTTCCGCGGCAGAATGTCAGCCGTGAGAAAACCAGCAACATTGTCTATGAGCCGGACGGCATGACGGTGCTCAACACCATCATCCCCGAATATGTGGGCGGCATCCTTTACGGCGCGCTGTGCGAAAGCCGGGCCTCCGAGCAGGCCGCCCGCCGCACCGCCATGGACTCCGCCACTCAAAATGCCAATGACATGATTGACGAGCTGAACCTGAAGTACAACCAGGCCCGTCAGGCCGCCATCACCCAGGAAATCACCGAAATCATTGCCGGTGCATAACGAAACAAACAAGGAGTTGAATCCTATGTCCAAAAATACAGGAACCGTCATCCAGATTATGGGTCCGGTTCTCGATATCCGCTTCCCGGAGCGGGCTCTGCCGGAGCTGCTGGCGGCCATTGAGGTTCCCTTCGGGGACAAGACCATCGTGGCGGAAGTTGCCCAGCACATCGGCGACAATGTGGTGCGCTGCATCGCCATGAGCTCCACCGACGGTCTGCAGCGGGGTGCTGAGGCCATCGACACCGGCGCGCCCATCCGGGTGCCGGTGGGTGAAGAGTGCCTGGGCCGGGTGTTTAACCTGCTGGGTCAGCCCATCGACGAAAAGGAAGCCCCCAAATCCAGCGAGCGCTGGCCCATTCACCGCCCTGCTCCCTCTTACGAGGAGCAGCAGCCCGCCACCGACATTCTGGAAACCGGCATCAAGGTCATCGACCTGATTTGCCCCTATGCCAAGGGCGGCAAAATCGGCCTGTTCGGCGGCGCCGGCGTGGGCAAGACCGTTCTGATTCAGGAGCTGATTTACAACATCGCCACCGCGCACAACGGCTATTCCGTCTTTACCGGCGTTGGCGAGCGTACCCGTGAGGGCAACGATTTGTACAACGAAATGACCGAATCCGGCGTTATTTCCAAAACCGCCATGGTCTTCGGCCAGATGAACGAACCCCCAGGAGCCCGTATGCGGGTGGGCCTGACCGGCCTGACCATGGCAGAATACTTCCGGGATGTGAAGCACCAGGATGTGCTGCTGTTTATCGACAACATCTTCCGCTTTACCCAGGCCGGTTCTGAGGTTTCCGCGCTGCTGGGCCGTATGCCCTCCGCCGTTGGCTACCAGCCCACCCTGGCAACGGAGATGGGTGCCCTGCAGGAGCGCATCACCTCCACCAAGGACGGCTCCATTACCTCCGTCCAGGCGGTCTATGTGCCTGCGGACGATTTGACCGACCCCGCCCCTGCCACCACCTTTGCCCACCTGGACGCCACCACCGTTCTGGACCGTGGCATCGCCTCTCTGGGCATTTATCCCGCTGTTGACCCGCTGGACTCCACCTCCCGCATCCTCTCCCCCCAGATTGTGGGCCAGGAGCATTACGAAACCGCCCGGGATGTGCAGCGGATTTTGCAGCGGTACAAGGAATTGCAGGACATCATCGCCATCATGGGTATGGACGAGCTGAGTGAGGAGGACAAAATCACCGTCAACCGCGCCCGCAAGGTGCAGCGTTTCCTGTCCCAGCCCTTCCATGTGGCCGAGCAGTTCACCGGATACGAGGGCAAGTATGTGCCCCTGAAAGAGACCATCCGTTCCTTCCGGGAAATCATCAGCGGCAAGTATGACCACATTCCCGAATCCTTCTTCCTGTTCAAGGGCAGTATCGACGATGTGGTTGCCGCCTACAACAGCGCCAACAAGGAGGAGTGAGCATGGCCACCTTCCCCCTGAAAATCGTCGCCCCCGACGGACTGAAATTTGAGGGGCAGGTTCAGCAGCTTTCCGTCCGCACCACCACCGGTGAAATGGGCATTCTGGCCGGGCATATCAACTGCGTCGCCCCGCTGGGCATGGGCCGTGCCACGGTCATCATCGACGGCACGCCCCGGTATGCCGCCTGCATCGGCGGTATGGTCAGCATGATGAACGGCGCGGCCACCCTGGTTCCCACCACCTTTGAATGGGCGGAGGACATTGACCTGGCCCGGGCAGAGCGGTCGGCGGACAGAGCCCAGGCTGTTCTGCAGGCGAAAAACGCTTCCAAGGTAGACATCAAGCTGGCGGAAGCACGGCTTCGCCGCTCTCTGGTTCGCCAGAGCGTGGCTTCCAAAAAGTAAAAAATTGCCCTTCGGCACGACAGCCGAAGGGCAATTTTTATGCGGCAGCAAGCCGGCTTCGGGCCGCCAGCTTTCTGCGGAAAATCAGAATGAAGGCCGCCAGCTGCAAAACAAAGGTCAAAACCCAGGAGACGGGATAGGAGAAGAACAGCACCCCCGGCGTGGGCTGGCTGGCAAAGGCGGTGTAAATCCATGCCACCCGGAAGGCGCAGATGCCCAGCACGGAAATAACCATGGGGGTCAGGGAGCTGCCCAGCCCCCGCAGCACACCGGTGGTCACATCCATCATGCCCAGCAGGAAATACGGCACGCACACATACAGCATCCGCTCTGCCCCGGCGGCAATGGCCTGGGCCGCGTCCGGGGAATCCACAATGTAAATCCGCAGCAGCGGGTCACGCAACAGATAAACCCCGCAGCCCACCACAATGCCCACCGTGGTCACGCAGCCCAGGCAAATCCCCAGAATTTTCCGCACCCGCTTATACTGTCCCGCGCCCACATTCTGCCCGGTAAAATTCAGGGCGGTCTGGTGGAAGGCGTTCATGGTGGCGTATACAAAGCCCTCAATGTTGGCAGCAGCCGTATTGCCCGCCATAAACACATCCCCGAAGGAATTGATGGAGGACTGAATCAACACATTGGAAATGGAAAACAGGGAGCTTTGGATGCCTGCCGGCAGTCCCAGGCTGACAATTTTCGTAATCTGTGCCCGATGAATCCGCATTTTCCCGGGGCAGAACTGGGCCGCGTCGGTACGGCGCATCAGCGCCCGCACCACCAGCACCGCGGAAATTGCCTGGGACAAAATGGTGGCCAGTGCCACACCATCCACCGTCATGCCGCATACCAGCACGAAAAACAGGTTCATCACCACATTGCACACACCAGCGATGAACAGATACACCAGCGGTCCCTGGGTATCCCCCGCCGCCCGCAGCAGCGCCGCGCCGAAGTTATACACCATGTTAAACACCATGCCGCCAAAGTAAATGCGCATATACGCCGTGGCATAGGGCAGCACATTGGTCGGGGTATCCATCCAGACCAGCAGTGTCTTTGCCAGGGCGATGCCCACCACGGTCAGCACCACGCCTCCCAAGGCCGCTGTGGGGAGCGCCGTGTGAACGGTGCGGTGGATAGCCTCCTGGTCCCGGCAGCCCATGGCGTGTGCCATGGTCACGCCTGCGCCGATGGACAGGCCGATGAACAGATTCACAATCAGATTGGTAATGGCACCGGTGGCACCCACGGCGGAGAGGTAAATCTGTCCCCTGCTTCCCACCACCACAAGGTCGGCAGCATTAAAAAGAAGCTGGAGCAGACTGGTCAGAATAATCGGCACCGTATAGGCAACAATGCTGGGAAACAGCGGCCCAGACAGCATATCCCGTTGCTTATTTTTCATAAAATCCCTTTCTTTCTTTTATCATTCCTTTTATCTTATCGTCTTTTCCCCCAAAACGCAATAGCATTTTTCAGTCAGGACTTGCACAAAGGGGATTTTTCTCAAAAGGCAACCGAAAGTTGCCCCCCGGTTGACAGCTGTAACCGCCAGAAATCTTGACAGATGTGGTATGATATTGGTAGAAACTATAAAATAGGTGATAAAATGAAGAAGTTTTCCCTTTTGCTGGCTCTGCTTCTGGTGCTGAGCCTGACCGCCTGCGGCAAGCCTGCCGCCTCCGCGCCCATTTTGGCAACCACCGGGCCTGTCTACGATTTCACCACGGCCCTGTGCCAGGGCACCGGTCTTGAGGTGGAGCTGCTGATTTCCGACAGCATTTCCTGCCTGCACGACTATTCCCTGTCCACCACCCAGATGCGCAGCGTGGAAAAGGCGGAGGTGGTGGTTATCTCCGGCGCGGGGCTGGAGGATTTTGCCGCCGACCTGCTTGCCGGCTGCCGGAATCTGGTGGACAGTTCCGCCGGCATTGACCTGCTGGAATGCCACGAGGAACACGACCATCAGCACGAGGCGGACGGTCACATCTGGCTCTCCCCCATCCGCGCCAAGGCCATGGCCGCCAACATCTGCGCCGGGCTTTCCGCCCTTTATCCGGCTCAGGCGGACACCTTTGCTGCCAACCTGAAAACGCTGGGAGAAAAGCTGGATGCCCTGCAGGCATACGGTGAGCAGGAACTTTCCAACCTTTCCTGCCGGGAGCTGATTACCTTCCACGACGGCTTTGCGTACCTGGCTGACAGCTTTGGGCTGCAGATTCTCGCCTCCGTGGAGGAGGAGGATGGCAGCATGATTACCTCTGCCACCCGCATTGAGTTGACCAATCTCATTACCCAGCACCACCTGCCCGCCATTTTCACCGAAATCAACGGCATTGCGGATTCTGCCGAAGGCATTGCCCGTGACACGGGCATTTCCGTGTTTGTGCTGGATATGTGTATGTCCGGCAACGGTTATTTCACCGGAATGTACCACAACATCGACACTTTGAAGGAGGCGCTGGGATGATTTCCATGTTCCATGGCGGCAAATGCGGCGATTCCTGCTGCCTGCGGGTGCAGAATCTGTCCGTCACCATTGGCAGCAGCAAAATTCTTTCCGATGTGAATATGCATGTCCACTGCGGCGAGCTGGTGGCCCTCATCGGCCCCAACGGTGCCGGCAAAAGCACGCTTCTGAAAGCCATTTTGGGACAGCGGGAATATGAAGGCGTCATTGCCTTCTCCGTCCCCGGCAGCCGGGGCAGCACCATGAAAATCGGCTATGTGCCCCAAAGTCCTGCCTTTGACCCCGGTGACCCCTTAAGCGTTGCGGACTTGTTTGCCTGCTGCCAGAGCCGCCGCCCCGCCTTTCTCGGGATTTCCAAAAAGCAGCGGGAGCAGATTCTGGACTGCCTTGACCGGGTTCACGCCACAGCGCTGATTGACAAGCGGGTGGGCACCCTCTCCGGCGGTGAGCTGCAGCGGGTGCTGCTGGCGCTGGCGCTGGAGCCCATGCCCAACATTCTGATTCTGGATGAACCTCTGTCCGGCGTGGATGTGGAGGGCCAGACCGGGCTGATGGATATGCTGGATGAGATTCGGAAAACCTATGACCTGTCCATCCTCATGACCACCCACGATTTTAACACTCTTTCCCGCTACGCTGACCAGGTGGCCCTCATCGACCACCGGGTTGTAAAGCAGGGCACTCCGGAGGAGGTTCTGTCCTCTCAGGAGTTCCGGCAGGTATTCCGCATGACAGGAGGCACGGCAAATTGAGTATCTGGAATTTTATTTGTGAAGCCACCGGGCTGGAACTGCTGAGCTACCAGTTTATGCGCAACGCATTGCTTGCCATTTTGGTGATGGCTCCCCTGTTTGGGCTGCTTTCCACCATGATTGTCACCGGGCGCATGAGCTTCTTCTCCGACGCGCTGGGCCATTCCGCCTTTACCGGCATTGCCATCGGCTGCATCTGCGGCGTAGCCGCCCCCATCTGGGTGGCGGTGATTTTCAGTGTGGTGTTTGCCCTGCTGTTCTCTTTCGTGCGGCACCGCAGCAACCAGGCGGCGGATACCCTCATCGGTGTTTTCTCCAGTGCGGCGGTTGCCCTGGGCATTTTCATTGCCACCCTCAACGGCAGCAGCTTCACCAAGTACAATAAGTACCTCATTGGCGACATTCTCTCCATCACCCCCGGCGAAATCGGCGTTCTGGCCCTGGTTTTGGTGGCTGTCATTATTTTTTGGGTGCTGTGCGCCAACCGGCTGACTTTGTCCTCCGTCCATCCCCAGCTTGCCAGCTCCCGGGGCATTCCCGTGGAACTGCTGCAAACGGTGTTCACCGCCGCCATTGCGGTGGTGGTGACGCTGACCATTTCCAGCGTGGGCCTGCTGATTCTCAACTCTCTGCTGGTGCTGCCGGCGGCAGCAGCCCGGAATGTTTCCAGAAATCTGCGGCAGTATCACCTGCTGTCCATTCTCTTTGCGCTGATTGCCGGGGTGGGCGGTCTGGTTGCCTCTTTCTATCTGGGAAGCTCCGCAGGCGCCGCCATCTCTCTGGCGCTGGCGCTGCTGTTTGTCATCACCTTCTGCTTCCGAAAGGCAAGGAGCTAACATGGATGTAAAAATTCAAGTCATCGCCCGGATGCACAGCGATTTTGCCACCAAATTCGGCATTCCCCGTCAGAGCGGCCTCGTAGAGGAACTGCGCTCCACCATCGTCTTTGAGCCGGAATTTCGGAACGCCGACGCCCTGCGGGGGCTGGAGGATTTTTCCCACCTGTGGCTCATCTGGCAATTTTCTGAAGCGGTGCGCACCGGCTGGTCCCCTACCGTCCGCCCGCCCCGGTTGGGCGGCAATGCCCGGATGGGAGTTTTCGCCACCCGCTCCCCTTTCCGCCCCAACAATCTGGGGCTGTCCAGCGTGAGGCTGCTGGGAATCGAGCAGACAGCGGAATTTGGCACCGTGCTGCATGTGGGCGGTGCGGATTTGATGGATGGCACCCCCATTTTCGACATCAAGCCCTACATCCCCTACTCCGATTGTCACCCCGCCGCCTCCGGCGGCTTCACGGACAGTGCCGCGGATTTTTTACTGGAGGTTGTCTTTCCCCAGCCGCTGTTGCAAAAGCTGCCCCAGGCCAAGCAAGCCGCCGCCATCGGCGTTCTGTCCCACGACCCCCGGCCCAGCTATCAGCGCACCCCGGGCAGGGTTTACGGGCTGACCTTTGCGGGATTTGACATTCGATTCTCTGTGGAAGCGAAAACCCTGACCGTTCTGGAAGTGAATCCTCAGTAACGCGAAATGAACAGCCGCCCTAACCGGGCGGCTGTTTTTTTGGCATATAGTCCAGAATGTCCAAATCTTCAAAGGGATACACCCGCTGCCACTGCCCCTGGGCTCTGCGGTAGCTGGCCCGGTGGCGGTTTAAGAGCCGGACAAGGTCATACACATCAATCCAGATTTCGGAGTTGCACTCTTTCTGGCTCTCGTCAAACACCAGCTGCATTCCAAAATGGAGATGCACCGATTGGATGTTGTTCACATTTTCTGTGTCGGAATAGCCCGTCCGCCCCATAAATCCAATCAAATCCCCCGCCTGCACCATCTGCCCCACTTCCAGTCCCGGGGCGTAGGGAGTATCCTTCTGCAAATGAGCGTAATAGTAGTAGCGCCGGCTGTCAAAGGAGCGGATTCCCACCCGCCAGCCGCCATAGCGGTTCCAGCCCATGGCCTCCACTACGCCGCCCTCCGCAGCCACAATGGGGGTTCCCAACGCGCCCATCATATCATGGCCCAGATGCTTGCGCTGGAAGCCAAAGCTGCGCCCCACCCCGAAGTCGTCGCAATGCCCGTATCCGTACCCCTCGGCAATGGGGCAAAAGGCTTTCAGCCCATACCGGCTCTGGCGCACTCCATCCTTTTCAATGGAAAAACTGCCCAGCATTCCGCCCAGAACCGCGTCATAGGCATTATGGTAGTAATCATAATATTTGGAAAGGCTTCCCAGAAGCTCCGCCGGGCTTTTCTCCCCTTTCAGTTGGGATGCCGCCTTTTTCACGGAGGAAAGGCCGCATTTTCCCCCGGTGCGGCAGGCCGCCAGGGCCAGAATGTCAATCCAGCTGATGTGCTTTTCCTGCTCAAAAGACTCTATATCCTGTTCCATGGCATATTCCAGCGATTCATAGGGAACGGAAAAGTCCACCCAACGAATGGGTTCCGCCATAGCCGGAACCGTCAGCGCCGATGCCAATAAAAGACAAAGAAAAATCCGCCGTTTCACTTCCATCACCTCTGGATTAGGGTGCGAAACGGCGGATTTTTTATACCATTTAATTATTGCAAATCCCGAACAATGTCCCGGGCGATGCGATGTACATCCTCCATGGTAGCAATGGCGGAAATCTGATTTTTGTAATAGGCGCTGTGAGGAACTCCCCGCAGATACCAGGCCAGATGCTTGCGCGCCTCCAGGCAGGCGATTTTCTCCCCCTTGTCCTGATAGGCAAGCTCAATTTGCCGCACCGCCACGGCGATGCGCCCGGCAAGGTCCGGCCGCTCCGGAATTTCCTGCCCCGCCATGGCTGCGCGCACCTGCTGGAAAATCCAGGGGTCGCCAAAGGCGGCTCTGCCAATCATCAGGCCATCCGCCCCCGTCCAGTTCAGGCACTTTTTCGCGGAAGCCACATCCACCACATCCCCATTGGCAATCACGGGAACGGAAAGCTGCTGCTTCACCCGGGCGATGTAATCCCAATCGGCGGTGCCGGTATAGAGCATGCTGCGGGTTCTGCCGTGAACGGCCACCATGGACGCGCCGCTCTGCTCCATCCGCCGGGTAAAATCCAGCACATTGATGCTGCCCTTGTCCCAGCCCAGGCGGCACTTCACCGTCACCGGCACATTTACCGCCCGAACCACCGCTTTCACAATGGCCTCCGCCAATTCCGGGGTGCGCATCAGGCCGCAGCCATCGCCGGAGTTGGCGATTTTCGGCATAGGGCAGCCCATGTTGATGTCCAGAAAATCGCAGTGGGAAATTTCCAGCGCCAGGCGGGCGCCCTGCGCCATAATTTCCGGGTCGTTGCCAAAAATCTGGGCGCCGCAGATGCTGTTTTCGTTGCGGCCCAGCAGGGCGGCACTTTTCTTGTCCTGATACACCAGCGCCCGGGAGGAAACCATCTCCGTCACCGTGACACCGGCCCCCAATTCCCCGCAGATTTCCCGGAAAGCCCAGTCCGTCACCCCGGCCATCGGCCCCAGAAACAGGGGATTATTCACTTCAATATTGCCAATCCGCATGGATATTCTCTCTTTCTCTTTTGCTTTCGCCATTATAGCACACGGGACGCTTTCACGCAAGCGAAATAAGCGCCGACAATAGCCACAGCAGTCCCGTTGCCAGCGCGCCGCCGCAGGCCCAAACCGGCCCAGCCACACCTGGCCGCCCTTTGCCGCCGGAAGCCTGTTTTGCCTCTTTCAGCAGCATTTCATCCGTAATCTCCTGCCGCTGAATATCGTCCCGCAGGATAAAAATGGCCTGTTCAAACAGCTTCCTGTCCGGCGACTGCACCACAATCACCTGTCTCGTCACACCTTTTACCATTGCGCTCGCCTCCCTGACAGGAGTATGCCCACTGGCAAAATTTTCATTCACCCGAAATCAGCCGGCAGAACAGCACCTGCCCATTTTCTGCCTCGATAATGCCTGCACTTCCCCCGCCATAGCCGCAGGAGCCGGGATTGAGCACCCACAGGCCGTCATTCTCCCGGTTGCAGTAAGCCTGGTGGGTGTGCCCGAACAGCACCACCCCCACACCTGCCGCCCGGGCATCGCGCAGCAGGTGGAAAAGCCCGGATTTGACATGCTGACAATGCCCATGGGTCAGCATCATGGGCACTCCGCCCAGCGTCACAACTTTTGTAAACGGCTCGGAAATCCAGCCCCGGAACTGGTCACAGTTGCCCGGCACCGCATAAAATAGAATTGCCGGATATTCCTCCGCCATGGTCTGCCCGTCGCTGAAATAATCCCCCAGATGCACCACCGCATCGGGCTGTTCCCGGTCAATAATCTGGCGCATATAGCGCAAGGAGGCGTGGGAATCCGATAGCACCACAATTTTCATCATACACCGCCTGTTCTACCACTGCATATAGTAGTAATGATTTCTTTTATTATATCAGGCAATTTGACAGGAGGCAATGCTATGGAGAAAAATGACCGAAATTTTTCTATGGAAGAAGTGAAGCGCCTGGCCAATTCCGATGCCGGGCGGCAGCTGCTGGCCCTGCTGCAAGGAAGCCACGCCGCGGATGCCAATGCCGCCGCTTCCAGCGCCCAGTCCGGGGATATGGAAAAGGCCAGGCAGGCGCTGTCCTCCCTGCTCTCCGACCCCAGGGCGCAGGCACTATTGCAGCAGCTTCAGGAGGAGCGCCATGGATGAGATGGAGGAAAAGCTCAACTCCATTCTGGGCAATCCCCAAATGATGGAGCAGATTATGGCCATGGCCCAATCCATGGGCGGCGCCCCGCCGCAAAAAAGCAGCCCGCCCCCCAAATCTGACGCCAGTTTCCCAGGCCTGGACCTGGCCGCCATTCAGAAAATCAGTGCCCTGACCCAGCAGAGCAGCATCGACAAGCGGGAAAAAGCCCTGCTCAGCGCCCTGGGGGCCTACTTGCCCAGGGAACGGCTCAGCAAGCTGGAAAAGGCCATGCGCGCGGCCAAAATCGCCAAAGTTGCGTCCTCTGCCCTGAATCAGCAGGGCTTTTCATCCTCAAAAGGCAGGTGAAACCATGTATAACCGCTACATTCCCCAGCCGGACGGCAGCTTTCAGCGCAGCCGTATGCAGGAAAAGCGCCCCCGACAGCCAGAAAACTGTCCGCCACCGCCTCCGCCGCCCAAACCGCTCCGGCCGGAGCCGCCCTGTCAGGAGCATCATCCGCCGGAGGTGCCCCCCTGTCCCCCACCCCCGCCGGAAACGCCGAAGCCGCCTCAGCACAGACCGGACAGTGTCCCCGGCTTTTTGCGGCAACTTCTGCCCCGGGATTTTGACACCGGCGATTTGATTGTGGTGCTGCTGCTTTTGCTGCTGGCAGGCGACTGTGAGGAGGAGCGCAGCACGGCGCTGCTGACGCTGGCGCTTTACCTGTTTATGTAATGATTTCCTATTGTGTTTTTTTCTTCCTTTTGCTACAATAAAACAAAAGGAAGGTGATTTTTCCCATGAAAAAACGAAAAAAGGCCCGCTGGCTGCTTTTGCTGATTCTGCTGATTCTGGTGGCTGGGGCTGTATTTCTTTTCCGGCCCGACCCCCGATGGAAGCAGCTCTCTTCGGAAGAACGGCAGCTGCGCCTGCAATACATCGAAGCGGCGGAGTCTTGGCTGGGTTGCAGCGAAGCCGACGGCAGCCACAAGCAAATCATCGACCTGTACAACAGCCACACCCCTTTGGCCCAGGGGTATCGGGTGCAATACACGGATTCCTGGTGCGCCGCCTTTGTCAGCGCCGCCGCCATTGCCAGCGGGCTGACGGACATCATCCCCACCGAGTGCGGCTGCCAGCGGCAAATCGGCCTGTTTCAGGCGCTGGGCCGCTGGGAGGAGCGGGACGACTACAGGCCCCTGCCCGGCGATATTATCTACTATTGCCGCAGCGACAAGAGCCTGGGCGACTGCACCGGATGGGCTGACCATGTGGGAATTGTCACCCAGGTCAACGGCTCTATCATCACTGTGCTGGAGGGAAATTACGATGACTGCGTGCAATACCGCCACATTCTCATCAACGCTCCCACCATCCGGGGCTTTGGCCTGCCGGATTACAGCTCCCTGACATAAAAAAACGCCTGCGGCACTTTCCTTTGCCGCAGGCGTTTTCTTATTTTGCTACAAACCCTACTTTTTTGTAAACCTTCCGCAGGGTCTTTTCTGCCACGAAGCTGGCCTTTTCCGCGCCGGTGCGGTAAACGGATTCCAGATAGGCCTTGTCCTTCATCAGCCGGGTTGCTTCCTCCCGGATGGGACGCAGGGTTTCCACCACCGCTTCGCCCACCGCAGGCTTGAAGGCGCCATAGCCCTTGCCGGCAAATTCCAACTCGATTTCCTCGAAGCTCTTGCCGGTGACGGCGGCGTAAATGGTCATCAGGTTGGCAACGCCGGGCTTGTTCTCCTTGTCATAGCGGACGCAGTTTTCCGTGTCGGAGTCGGTGATGGCCCGCTTGAACTGCTTCATAATCACTTCCGGGGGGTCCATCAGCAGGACACGGCCGGTGTCCTCATTTTCGGACTTGGACATCTTGGCGGTGGGGTTGGTCAGGCTCATGATGCGGGCACCCACCTTGGGCACAAAGGGCTCCGGCAGCTTGAACACATCGCCGTAAATGCCGTTGAACCGGCGTGCGATGGCATGGGTCAGCTCCACATGCTGCTTCTGGTCCTCGCCAACGGGCACCAAATCCGGCTGATACAGCAGAATATCCGCCGCCATCAGGGCAGGATAAGTAAACAGGCCGCCGTTGATATTGTCCGCATTCTTGGCAGACTTGTCCTTAAACTGGGTCATGCGGCTCAGCTCGCCGAACATGGCATAGCAGTCCAGCACCCAGCCCAGCTCCGCGTGCTGGTGGACATGGCTCTGGATAAAGAGGGTATTCTTCTCCGGGTCCAGGCCGCAGGCAATGTACTGCGCCAGCTGCTCCAGGGTGCGGCGGCGCAAATCCGCCGGGTTCTGGCGGACGGTGATGGCGTGCATATCCGCCATAAAATAGAAGCAGTCATACTGGTCAGCCCGCTCCGCCCAGTTCTTGACCGCCCCCAGGTAGGAGCCGAGGGTCAGGTCACCGGAGGGCTTGATGCCGGAGAGCATCCGCTTTTTAACAGTGTATTCCGCAATATTTTCGCTCATGATGGTCACATCCTTCAAACTGTTTTCTGTCATTCTACCACACAATTGCCTATCCTGCAAGGCTGATTTTCAAAAAGAAAAGCGGCGCGGGAAATCCCGCGCCATGCTTTTATCGAACTTTTTCCTCCAGGAATTCCGCCGCGATTTCTTCCTCATAGAACAAAGATTTGTAGGCAAGCTCCTGATTCAGCGCTTCCAGAGAGCCCAGGGTTTCCATCAGCGTGGGCTGGTCTGAAAACAGGTTGGTGCCCAGCGCCAGCTTGTCGCCGGAAATCCGGCAGCCCATAGCCGCCAGAGTGCTGGGGAACAAATCAAAGGGCGCAATTCCCCGGTTTTGGGTGTTCACCGGCTTCACCGCAGAATTGATGAAGCAGTTATACTGGGTGCGCACATATTCCTCGTCCACGAACTCTTCCATGTAGTTATTATCCATGGTACGGTGGTCACCGGAAATCACAATGGTGGTGTTCTCCGCGAAGGGCTGTGCCAGCAGCCACTGCACAAATTCATAGACCCGCTTGCTGGAGCAGGCAATGGCATTGTCATAGGTGGCCTCATACAGCAGTTCCCCGTTTTCATCCCGGGGGCAGTCCGGGCAGATGTAGCCGTCCACAAAGTGGGTGTCACAGGTCAGCATATAGAAAGCAAAGGGCTGTTCCCCCTGGGACAGGGCCGTAATCTGCTCCTTGGCATACTCCATGAGCTTGGCGTCCTCAAAGCCCCACCACTGGAAATAATCTTCGTCAATCAGGCCGTCCGCCCGGGCGCTGTACAGGTCATAAATCTGATCCACCCCATGCTGGGTGAAATATTCCCGCCGCCCGCCGAAGCTGGCATCCGAGCCGCACATGAACATCTGGCTGTAGCCGTTGGCGTGGAGCACATCCGTCAGGCCGTAGGCACCGGGCAAAAAGGTTTCATAGTAATTGGCATATTCATTTAAATCAATTTCCACCGGCACCTGCAGGTGGATGCCTGCGGTGGAGCCAACCAGCGCGCCGGTTGTCCAGGTGGTGCCCACCGTGCTGTGGATGCCCCCCAGCTGATTGGTATTGGAGAAGCTGACATTTTCCTGGGCAAGCTGCTGCAGCTCCGGAATCAAATTGTGATCCAGCGCGCCGCCGCTTTCCTGGTCTGCATAGGTATTTTCCACGGATTCCAGGAAAATGTAGACAAGGTTCCGCTTTTCCGCCGGGAATTGGATTTCGGTCTGCTCCGGCGCCACATAATAATTTTCATACAAGGTGCCAATGGTCATTTTGGCACTGACATGGGCAGAAAGGCCGGTAATGTCCGCCGCCACAAACAGCATCGACGCCCCCATTACCGCAGCCACAACGGCTGCCACCGGGCGGCGCAGAGGCCGCAGGTGGAAATGCCGCTTGCCCACATGGTATGTATGCTCCTTTTTCCAGTAGCGCAGCAGCAGGAAGCTGGCCCCCACCGTGCAAATCACCGTGGGGAGTGCCGCAGCCCAAAGATACCAGGTGGCCAGATCCCGTCCCACCCCCCGAATGCCATTGGTCAGGGTAAACAGGATGGAATCAAAGCCCACATCTCCATAGGCTTTACAGTACCAAATTCCGGAAAAGAATGCTAAAAATCCAATAAACAGGCTAAAAACCGTAAGTATGGACAGAATTTTCCCTTTTGTCTTAGATTTTGTTTTTACCTTCACAAAAAATACACCGCCTTAAAAAAAACACAGGAATCTACAAAGAATGGCATTGTAACGGTATTATAGCACAGCCAACCAAAAAATTCAACCGCAATTCTCCGAACATGATAAGTTGCCATCTTTTCCGTTGATTTCCAGGCAGGAATATGCTATACTATAGGTTGAAAATTTTGTGATATGCGAGGTTAATTTATGGATACACTTGCTCTTGCCAATCTGCTGTTTCCTGATGTGACCATGACACCCCAGGAACTGGAGGAAAAATATCCCCCCCGGAATCTGCCGGAAGGCGCAGTCATCACCCGTATGGCTCCCTCCCCCACCGGCTTTGTCCATCTGGGCAATCTGGTGCAGGGTCTGACCTCTGAGCGCATGGCCCACCAGTCCGGCGGCGTGCTGTTCCTCCGGGTGGAGGACACCGATGCCAAGCGGGAAGTTCCCGGCGCGGTGGAGGTTCTCATCGACACGCTAAAGCATTACGGCATTCACTTTGACGAGGGTGCCACCCACGAGGGTGACAACGGCATTTACGGCCCTTACCGCCAGCGGCAGCGGGCTGACATTTATCATGTCTACGCCAAAAAGCTGGTGGCAGAGGGACAGGCTTACCCCTGCTTCTGCACCGAGGAAGAACTGGCCGCCATGCGGGAAAAGCAGGAGGCCGCCAAGGAAAACACCGGCTATTACGGCAAATACGCCGTCTGGCGTGACCGTCCCATGGAGGACATTCAGGCGCAACTGGATGCCGGCAATCCCTGGGTGCTGCGTTTCCGCTCCACCGGTTCTATCGAGAACCAGTTCAAGTTCGACGATTTGGTGAAGGGCAAGCTGACCATCACCGAAAATGACATTGACCATGTGCTGCTGAAGTCCGACGGCATTCCCACTTACCACTTTGCCCATGCAGTGGACGACCACCTGATGCGCACCACCCATGTGGTGCGGGGCGACGAATGGCTGCCCACCCTCCCCTTCCACATTCAGCTGTTCAAGGCCCTGGGCTTCAAGCTGCCCAAGTATGTCCACATTGGGCCGCTGATGAAGATGGACGGCACCTCCAAGCGCAAGCTCTCCAAGCGGAAGGACCCGGAGCTGGCCCTGACCTACTACAAGGCCGAGGGTTTCCCGGTGGATGCGGTGTATGAGTATATCATGACCCTGCTCAACTCCAACTATGAGGACTGGCGCCGGGCCAACCCTGACGCTCCCGCCACCGACTTCAAGTTCAGCCCCAAGAAGCTCAATCCCGCCGGCAACCTGTTTGACTATGCCAAGCTGACCGACATTTCCAAAAATGTGATTTCCAAAATGTCTGCCCAGCAGGTCTATGAGCTGCTGACCCAGTGGGCCAAGGAATTTGACCCCGATTTCGGTGCCAAGCTGGAAGCAGACCCGGCCTACGCCACCGCCATTCTTGCCATCGGCCGGGGCGGCAAAAAGCCCCGCAAGGACATCGCCGTTTGGAAAGAGGCCAAGCCTTACATGGGCTTCTTCTATGACGAATATCTGGAAAAGCCCGTCTTTGATGAAAAATTCAGCAAAGAAACTGTCGTGACCACCCTGAACAAGTTCCTGGAAACCTTCGACATTTCTGACGACGCCACCGGCTGGTTTGACAAAGTCAAGGCCATCACCGAGGAAATGGGCTTCACCACCGATATGAAGGCTTACAAGGCTGATCCCACCGCCTTCCCCGGCACCGTGGCAGACATTTCCACCATCATCCGTCAGGCCGTCACCGGCAAGACCAATTCCCCCGACCTGTTCACCGTGATGCAGATTCTGGGCTACGACAGAACCGTAGCGCGCATCCGCAACACCATCGCTTCCCTGTAATGCTAGCGCCCTCCGGGAAACCGGAGGGCGCATTTTTTACTTTTGATCCCGTTTGCGGCAGAGGTAAATGTCCAGCTTTTCCTTCATATTGTCGGGCATTTTCCGCTCCACAGGGCAGCGGGCCGCATTGGCCATCCGGTCTGCAAAGGCTGCCACAAAGGCAATATCCTCCTGCATATGCTCCGCTTTCATCACCTTCATGGTATCGTAGCTGTTGTGAATGGGAGCGGTGTGGCCGGGGGCGATGCGGGCAAAGGAAACCGCAGGAACGCCCTTGTCCGCAAAGGGGGTGGAGTCGCTGGAATACACATCCTGCCGGGCGGTGATGCCCCGGCCCTGCTCCTGGGCAAAATACTGGATGTAGTGAACCAGCTTGTCCTCCGAGGTGCAGCAGGCAATGAGCTTGCCCATGATGCAGCCAATCATATCCAGGTTAATGCACAGCACCACCTTCTTCAGCTCTTCTTCGTGGGCCTGGCAGTAGGCCTTGGAGCCAAGCAGTCCCCGCTCCTCGCTGCCGCACCAGACAAAGCGCAGGCTGTAACGGTGGGGATGATGGGTAAAGTATTCCGCGACACCCAAAATGCCCACGGAGCCGGACATATTGTCATAAGCGCCCTGGGACAGACTGGTAGAATCGTAGTGGGCGGTAAAGACGATGGTTTCCTCGGTTTCGCCGGGCATATCCAGAATCACATTTCGGGACGCGCCGGTGTACTCCTGCTGCTGCAGCAGGATTTTCGCGGTTTTCGCGTTGTTTTCAATCAGGCTGATGGCGTGCTTTGCATTGATGTTCACGCCGGGAATCTTCTTCCCCTGGTGCACCTGCTCCCGCAGCTCCCGCTGGTCAATGTCAAAGTCCACAAAATTGGCGTTGCCGTCATAGGTGATAAAGCCCACAGCGCCATTTTCCAACAAATCCTGATAAACCCAGTAGCCCAGATAGGTGTCAATCATCACGATTTTCCCCCGGCACTGGCTCAGGCTGTATGCGTCCGTGGAGGTCAGATAATACAAGGGAGCTTCTACCTCGCTGCTGCCGGCGTTGCGGTAGCCCTTGCAGGGAATCTCCTGCCCATCCACGACGAGCTTCGCTTCCTGGATGTCCGCCATCTGCACCGGAAATTCCTCAATTTCCGCTTTCAGGCCCAGTTCTTCGCACTGCTCCCGCAGATACTGGGCGCACTCCAGCTCCTCCGGGCTGCCGCCCATGCGGACATAGGCCGTATCCCGGAAAATATCCATGATTTTCTGATTTTCCATAATATCCTCCTTATCTTTATGCCCCAATCAGGCCAACGGCCATCAGCAGGCACACAATGACAAATATCGAAACCGCCGAGCAGAGGCTGGTCCACACCACCAGCTGGGTTCCCAGCTGCTCGTCGTTTTTCATCTCTCCGGCCATAATGGCACTGGACACCGCCACTGGGGTGGCAAACAGCGCCACCAGTGCCGGATACTCCGCCCCGCCGCAAGAAATAAGCCCCAGCGCATCCATGAGGTAAGCGCCGCCGATGCCGATGAGCGGTGCCAGCAGCAACCGCCAGCACACGGAAACCGTGATTTCCTTCCGCAGCGCCCGCACCGCGGAGAAGGTGAACTGCCCGCCCAGAACCAGCAGCGCCAGGGGGGTTGCAATGGCCTTGAGATAGGTCAAAGCCGTATATAAAAATTTCAGCTCCCGATTCAGGGCAAACACCACTTCTCCGAACAGCTCCGTTTCCGCCCACCGAATCACCAGGCAGAGGACACCCATTGCCACACCCTGAATCAGGGGATTTTTCACGATTTCCCTGAAAACACGGCCGGCCCTATGCGCCTGCCCCTCCTGGGGAAGAAACAGGGACAACGCCACAACCGCCAGAATATTAAACAGCGGAATGGTCACAAAAGACAGCACTGCCGACACCGCTTCCGCCTCCGCTCCGCCCAGCGCAGCTGCCAGCGGCATTCCAATAATGGCAAAATTGCTGCGGAAGGTGCATTGCAGCACCACGCCCCGGCGGGCGGCAACAGGCGTAGTCAGCACCGCCGTTACCAGTCCCAGCACAAAAATCAGAACCACAGCGGCAGAAGCGTAAAGCACCAAATCCCAGGGGATGCTTTTCAGGCTGTCAATGCTGTAAACATTGAGCAGCAGCATACTGGGAATACATACCCGAAAAGCCAGCTTGTTGGCATTTTGCAAAAAAGCGTCGCTCAGCATTCCCTTTTGCCGCAGGAAATATCCCAGGGCAATCATCAGAATGATGGGCACCACGGCGTTGACCGCCGTCATGAGGATTGTGGATAGCTGCATATCATTCACCTGCACATTCTTTTCATACAATAGCACAGTTGGGGCAAAAAAGCAAATAAAACCGGCTTCTCCGGGAAAATTCATTTCATTCTATCCTTTTTCCCCATTCTGTGCTACAATAATCTCAAATTTTAAGTCAATTTCAGCTTGCCGCCCTATAATCAGGAACAGAAAGGTTGGGATTTTTATGCGCATACTGCTTGCTGAGGACGAGGTTTCCATCGCCAAAGCTCTGAAAGTGATGCTGGAAAAGCAGAAATACACCGTGGACATGGTACATACCGGCACCGACGCACTGGATTACATTCAGTCCTATCCCTACGACGCGCTGGTTCTGGACATCATGATGCCGGGTCTTGACGGCATCTCCGTTTTGAAAGAAGCCCGCCGCCAGGGAATCACCACCCCTGCCCTGTTTCTCACCGCCAAGGCGGAAGTGGAGGACCGGGTGGCCGGGCTGGATGCCGGGGCAGACGACTATCTGCCCAAGCCCTTTGCCGCCCCGGAATTTCTGGCCCGGGTGCGGGCATTGACCCGCCGGAGCAGCGCCTACACCCCCGAAACCCTCTCCATCGGCAATATTCAACTGGACTGCAGCCAGTATCGACTTTCGGCCAACGGGGAAAGTGTTCGGCTGAACAACAAGGAATTTCAGCTCATGGAGCTGTTTTTGCGACATCCGAAGGTGATTTTTTCCACGGAGCGGCTGATGGCCAAGGTGTGGGGCTTTGACAGCGAGGCCTCTTTAGAAGTGGTTTGGACCTACATCGGCTTCCTCCGGAAGAAGCTGAAAGAGCTGGGCGCGGATGTGGAAATCAAAACCATCCGCGGCGCGGGCTACGCCCTGGAGGTGACAGAATGCGGCGAAAAATGAGGTGGCGCTTCATTGGCGTGGCCATGACCGCCTTTACAGCCGTCATCCTGGTTCTGCTGGTGGTCATCAACCTGTGGAACTATGCCAGTCAAACAGCCCAGCAGGACCAAACCCTTCAAGCTCTGGTTCAGCAAAGCCTGGAGGGCCGGCCCCTGGGGCGGCCCGGCGACCGCTTTTCTCCGGAATTTCAGCACATGATTCGCTATTTTTCCGTCTTTTATGATGCGGACGGAGCACTTCTGATTGTCAATCAGGACTTTATCACCTCCATCGACCGGGAGGATGCCCTCTTCTATGCTCAGAAAGTTCTCAAATGCGGCAAAGACAGCGGCTATCTGGGTATGTATCGCTACTGCGTCACCGATTTTTCATCCGGTACCGCCGTCTTTTTCCTGTATGCCGAGCGGGAAATCCACGCCATGCAGTCCCTGCTTCTGATTACCGCGCTGGTGGCGCTGGGCAGCCTGATTGCGGTATTTTTGCTGATGCTCGCCCTCTCGGGCAAGGCCATTGCGCCCTACATTCGCAATTTGGAGGCCCAGAAGGAATTTATCACCAACGCCAGCCATGAACTGAAAACGCCCCTGACCGCCATTTCCACCAGTGCCGATGTGCTTTCGCTGGAGGTTTCCGACAACGAGTGGGTGGAAAACATTCAGTTTCAGGCCGGAAAAATGTCCAAACTCATCGGGGATTTGGTGATGCTGTGCCGTCTGGACGAGGCGAATCCCTTCCCGGAGCGGGCAGATTTCTCCCTGAGCGATGCAGTCTGGGAAATTTCCGAGCCATTTGCCGCTCTGGCGCAGGCCAAAGAAAAGGAATTTACCCAGCAGATTGCCGACAATCTGGTGTTCCACGGCAACCGGGCCTCCATTCAGCAGATGGTGTCCATCCTTTTGGATAATGCCGTGAAATATTCCGAGGAAAACGGAAAAATCCGGCTGAAAGTGGCAAAAGCGGGACGAAAAATTGAAATTACCGTCTATAACACCTGCCCGCCACGAAAATCCCATGACCTCAGCCGCCTGTTTGACCGCTTTTACCGCGGCGATTCCGCCCGAAACAGCCGGGACAGCTTCGGAATCGGCCTTTCCATCGCCAAATCCGTGGCCGAAAACCACGGCGGCACCATCAAAGCCACCAGCCAAACCGACTGCGATTTGACCATTACCGTCAGGCTCTAAGCCGCTGCCCGCCATAAGAAGCCATCGTAAATATCGTTTTTCAAAAAAGGAACCATGCCGGAGTATTCTCCACGCATGGTTCCTTTTTCCTATGAATTTCAGATACCCCCGGCCCTGAGCTTCCTCGTTACGGGGTCAATTGTAATACGAAAACTAAAATTTTAAATAGCCTTTCTGCTTCCAAACATCTAAGGTCGCTTGTGCTTCAAAAGCCAAAACAGGGTTCACCTTGCCCCTTGCTAAGGTTGACAAAACTTTTTTTGCTTCCGGAATATACACACCCATTCCCAGGCAGTGCGCCGCAACAAGAGCCCTGGTGCGCTCATTCTCATTTTGCAGCAATTCAAGTAAAAATGATTTGTCTTGTTCGCCTTCAATTTGATGAAACAGTTTGCCCAGTTGCCTCATTGCAGAATTATGCCGTTTGACACCCTCTTTTGTCGTGCAATCATTTAAATCCGCACAACACATAAGGTACTGATTCTTATAATCCGTCATCGCATTTTACCCCCGAATGTTCTGATTGCGGTCACAGGATTTGGGCGTGATGCTTATGCGTACTGCGTAATAATGCGGATTACATTGGCATCTAATGATTGAAATTGAAATGTGAATTTGTCGCCGTCACTTTGCTGTGACAAAAACTTCATTGGAATCCCGTTAATAGCAGGCCATTCTGGCTCTTGCACCCAAACGGGATGTTTTCTTCCTGAAAGATAAAAAGCGGCTTTCAACTCTTTTTTCACCGCAGCTTTTCCGTTTTGCTGATGCGTCCAAATGATTTCCTTTACAATCTCATCGACTTCCGGCCCGCCAATATAGTCAAGGTTAAGCTGATCAAGAATATCCTCACTACTTTGCTCTGGCGGCCTCTGACATTTCATTTCCGGGTAATTGTACTGAACCAATGCACGAATGAGGTCGTAAGCAACATTCCGACCATATATGCTGCTGTACCCAAATGCCATGATGGTGGAATAAACATTAAACTGATTGGTTTCGAGTCCCTGCATGTTGTGATATATTGCGCGAAAGGGGCAACCGGCATCTGTAATGTCTTGAGGAATGAGTTGCTGCACCCACGTCCATATTTCTGGATGAAGTGTAAATTCTGCTTCAAACTCATCGTAGCTTAGTTTGCCTTGAACAAAATCGAAAACTTGTTTCATGCTTACCTCCTCAATACATAATCTACCATATTACTATATCCAACATATTTGTGAAGAATGGTATGGGACGCTTTTGTCATTGGGGTAATGGCAGAACTATTGCCTATACCGCTAATATGATGAAGTTCGATTCGATAACCATCATACCCGAAAGGTGCTTTTCCTTTCGCCATTAACGATTGATTATAGGGGAGACAATTCGTAGAGATCGGATGGGTCATTCATGTGAGATTTCCAATAATCTGACTTCTGCTTCCTCCAACTTGACGATTTATGAGCACAGCTATTATGTACTAGTATACCGCTATCGGTCACATAATAGGTATGATAATCTTTAACCTGGAAATTGTAGACGACAATGGGCTCTTCCAAGATTTCGTGTTGCACCTTTTCAACAACGACATATTCGCCGTTGACAAGCACAAGAATATCTCCAGTGCGCAATTGTGCAGCGCTTGTCCACCCCTTTACAGGAGAATAGACGGGATGTCTCGGGGTGGTTATTATTTCTTCACCACTAACAAAGACATGAA
>JBGVGH010000040.1:0-6324 GCA_045121575.1 Faecousia sp. | reverse complement strand
CTCCTAAGCGGCAGGTCGGAGGTTAGAGTCCTCTCTGGGGTGCCAGCAGCCGGGAACGGGTATTCCGTTCCCGGCTGTGCTTATTGAATCAGACTGATACCCTCAAGAAGGGTTTGGGCGTCAATGGCGCCGGTGGACCGGGCTACGGCGCAGCCTTGGGTATCGATAAAATAGGTACATGGAATGGCACTGACACCGTAGGCCATGGCGGCGCTGAACTGGGTATCGTAGTAGGCAGGGAATGTGTAGCCCTGATCCACCAGGTAGGCCGAGGCGCTTTCCACGGTTTCCCGGCTGCCGTCAGTCATGTTCACAATGAGGAACTGTACATCGCTGCCCACTTCGTCGTAGACCTCTTGAAAATCCGGCAGTTCCCTTTTGCAAGGCCCGCACCAGCTGGCCCAGAAGTTTAATACGATGGGCTTTCCAAAGAAATCGGACAGGGACACCGGGATTCCATCCAAAGTATACACGGTGAAATCCGGGGCGGTGACAGCCGGAACGGTGGTTTCTGCCACGTTTTCCCCAAGAGAGGTGGTCTCGGTTTCTTGGGGAGCGGCGGTGGCAAGCTGTGCCCCCTCCTGTCGGGTTCCCAGCATTGCATACAGCCGGTATGCGCCTGCCAGCAATACAATCAGGGCAATGGCGGCCAGAATCAGTGTTTTCTTACTGTTCATACTTGTCCTCCTAGCTCAAAAGCCGCAGCAGCCTTCCCAGCAGTCCAGAAGCCATCAGCGCTCCGACGAGAATGAGAAAGCAGCCGCTGAGCAGATTGATAGCCCGGTAGTGCCGTTTTACCCAGTCAAAAGCCCCTTTCAGCCCGTCAATGAGAACGGCGCTGATGAGGAAGGGAATTCCAAGCCCCAGCGAGTAGGTCAGCAGCATGGCCATTCCTTCCAAAACGTGGCCCTGCTGAGCGGCGAGAGCCAGCGCGGAGCCCAGAAACGCACCGACACAGGGGGTCCAGCCCACCGAGAAGATAACGCCGAACAGGGCGGCTGAAAAAAAGGTCATATCCCGGGCGTCCAGAACCCGGCTGCCGCCATGACACAGATTCCAGCGGAACAGCCCCAGATAGTTCAGGCCGAACACCATGACGATGATTCCGCTGACCAGATTGACGATCCGCTGATATTTCAGCAGCAGAGCGCCAATGCTCCCTGCCAGCGCGCCCATAGCCGTAAAAATCACCGTAAAGCCCAGGACAAAGCCCAAGGCGCAGCGCACCGTTTTGCCGGTGCCGCGCTGGCTGCCCCCCGCAAAATAGGAGATATAGATGGGCAGCATGGGCAGCAGGCAGGGGGACAGGAAGGTAATGATGCCTTCCAGAAAGGAAACCAGGTACTGCATTTTCTATCCCTCCTGATCCGAAAGATAGTTTTCCACCATGTGCGCCGCTACGGCTCCGTCAGCCACAGCGGTGACGATCTGGCGCACCGGCTTGGTTCTCACGTCACCCACGGCGTAGACGCCGGGGATGGCGGTGCGGGTGGATTCATCCGCGATCACATACCCGTTATCGTCCAGCGCCAACTGCCCGTCAAAGAGATGCGTGGCCGGACGCCGTCCCACACTGATGAAAACGCCGTCACAGAGTATTTCCTCCTCAAGAGCGCGGTCTCTGGTTCGGATAGAAACGCCCCGGAGCCTGTCCCCGCGCAGAAGTTGGGTGACTTCGCTGTTCCAGCGGAATTCCACATTTTCCGCGTTCAGCAGGGGAGCGTGATAGACTTTTTCCGCCCGCAGGGTATCTCTGCGGTGAACGACAATGACTTTTTTCGCCACCCGGCTCAGAAGCAGCGCGTCCATGGCGGCGCTGTTGCCGCCGCCCACCACCACGACGGTTTTGCCCCGGTAGAACATCCCGTCACAGGCGGCGCAGTAGTGAATGCCGTTTCCGGTGAGGGCCTCCTCGCCGGGCAGTCCCAAGGGGCGGGGATTGGCACCGGTGGCAAAAACCAGGGTCTTTCCCCGGAATGTTCCCTCCGTGGTTTCGGCCTCCTTGACAGGGTCGGAAAGGCGCAGTGCCGTGACCTCGGCGTACCGGGTTTCGGCGCCGAAGCGTTCGGCCTGGTTTTTCATATTTTCTGCCAGGGTAAAGCCGTCAATTCCCTCCGGGAAGCCGGGGTAATTGTCGATTTGGTGGGTCAGGGCCATCTGGCCGCCGGCGCACAGCCGCTCCAGCAGCAGCACCGACATTCCCGCCCGGGCGGCATACAGGGCGGCGGTGTATCCGCCGGGGCCGCCGCCTGCAATCAGCATATCATAAATTTTATCCATGGATATTCTCCTTCCCGTTTTTCATAGCATACCCCAAAATGGGGAAAAGTTCCGTGACGAAGTCACCATGCCTTATTTCATCAGTTCGTCGGTCAGACGCAGAATTTCGGGGGCGATGCGGGATTGCTCTTTTTTGAGGGTGTGCTGATAAACCGGGTAGGCCAGTGCCGCGCCAATCATGCCGGCAAGGCCCACCACGATGCCCACCGGCACCGCAAGGCTGCCCAGCACAGCGCCGAAGTCGGTCATCACCAGACTCATGCCGGTGCCCATGATGATGGTGCTGAGAATGCCCACCACCAGAGCGGCGGCGGTGGCTTTTTTGGTCACACCAGCATCCAGACGGCGCAGCTGCTCCATTTTATCCACGCTTTCGGACTGGGGCTTGGTGTATCTTTCCCGGATTTTCCGGATTTCCTCCTGCTCTTTGGCAGAATAGGAATAGTGAAAGGATTGATTTTCCTGACTCATGAGGCTTCTCCTGTAATGAATTTGATTTCTCTGGTGGAATGAATAATCATGTAAAGGGCCGTCACGATGATAAAGGCACAGACGGCAGAGCCGGTCAGACCCAACATCTTTGTCCGAAAAAGGGGATCCCCCTGCTGAAAGGTGGACAGCATGGTGGATTCCAGGGTCAGCATGGACACGCATGCGGCGGCAAGGCTGATGGTTTTGGAAGCGGTGTAGACCGGGCTGTGGTACTTGCGGTAGCGGAACAGATTGATTACAGCCATGGTGAACGAGGCGAAGGTATAGGCTGCCATGGCGATGGTGGTGATTTCGTGGTGATGGAAGCCCCGCTCCAGCCGCACCATGAAAAGGACGATGGAGGTCAGCGCCACATTCATCACCAAAAACATCACGCCGCAGGCCCGGTAGCGTTTCAGCTCCTCCAGCCGCTGCTGCCCCGGCGTAAAGCGGCGGATGTGCCGCGCCAGATAAAAGCGCATCAGCGCCAGACAGGCATAGTACCCCGCCAGGGAGAAGAACCAGAAAGAGCGGTGGTAAAGTCCCAGGCAAAACTGGAACACGGCATAGGCGGTGTTCCATAGCAGGGAACCGTACAGCGACAGGCTCACCCGCAGCCGGGTGTTCTCCCGCCACAGCTGAATCAGGAGATTTTCGTTTTTGAACCGCCGGACGGAGCCAATGATGCCCGGCAGGCGGATGCACCAGACGGTCAGGGCATACATGGCAAGGACATAGGATAAAATGGAATAGACCGAATCAGAATCCAGCCGCACCATGCAGGAAACCAGAAAGGCGATAATCAGCGGGGTAAAGACCAGCAGCACCGCTATGGGCGGAAAGAGCAGGGCCCGGGCAATTTTCTTAAAAACAGTCATAGGCACCTCCTGTGCATTCGCACGGTAAAGACCGTGCCTTTTCCCACTTCACTTTCCACCGAAATGTCGCTTCCTGTGATGTCGATCACCCGCTTGACCAGCGCCAGCCCCAGACCGTTGCCTTCCGTGGCGTGGGAGGTATCCCCCTGGTAGAATTTGTCGAAGATGTGCCGGCCCACCTGGGGGGAGATGCCGCAGCCGGTGTCGGAGATTTTTACCACCGCGTCGCCGCCGTCGGGCTGGAGGGACAGGGAAACGGTGCCGCCGATTTCTGTAAATTTCATGGCGTTGGAAAAAAGGTTATTCCACACCAGTGCCATCATTTCCCCATCAGAGGATACGATTATGCCGTCGGCAATGTCGGTTTCGATTTGCAATCCCTTCTTTTCCCACACATCCTCAAAGCCCAGCAGACACTGGCAGAGCTGCTCCGACAGGTCGTATTCTTCGAATTTTGGGGTAATCTGCTGGTTTTCCAGCTTGTTCAGCTTCAAAATGTTGGTGATGAGGGCGGCGAGGCGGCGGGAGGCATCCGAGATGGCATTTGCATATTCCAGCCGCTTTTCCTCCGGCAGGCCGGGGGTTTGCAGCAGCGTGGCGTAGTTCTGCATCACCGCCAGCGGCGTTTTCAGCTCGTGGGAAACATTGAACACAAAATCCGTCCGCAGGGTTTCGGTGGCGGACAGCTCCTGGGCCATGCGGTTGAAGCATTCCCCGATTTCCCCGAACCGGTTGTCCGGGTCAAAGGTTTTTGCCTTGGAAATGCGGACGGAAAAATCCCCCGCCATCAGCTTATGCCCCGCATCGATGATGGCCTGCGCCGGGCGCTCCACCGTGATTTTCCGGCGGAGAGAATCGGCAATCGTGAGAATGAGAGAAAGCAGCAGGACATTGAGCATGGTGATTTTTGCGGCGGCGTGGATGTTTTCGTCTGTCAGGGCGAAGCCCACGGACTGGGACAAGGTGTAGACAAACAGGGTGATGCAGCAGCTGGCGATAAAGGAAACCACCAGAAAAAACAGGGCAAAGCGGTAAACCGCCTTCAAAAAACACCGGAATTTCATTTCAGCACCGCCTTATAGCCCAGCCCGTGGACGGTGACGATTTCAAAATCGGCGCAGCCGGACAGCTTGGCCCGGAGCTTGGTCATATACACATCCACGGTGCGGGGAGAGGAAGCGGTGTCCGCGTCCCAGAATTCGTCCATGAGCTGTGTCCGGGTAAAGGTCTTTTTGGGGTAGGAAAGGAGCTTGTACAGCAGGCTGAATTCCCGGGTGGTGAGGGAAATTTCTTCTCCGTTCAGATAAGCGGTATGCTCGTCAATGTCCATGGTAAAGGCACCGATTTCCAGCTTGCGGCTGGCGGCGATTTTCGCCCGGCGCAGCAGGGCACCAATGCACAGGAACAGCTCGTCCAAATCGATGGGCTTGACCATATAATCATCCACCCCCACCCGGAAGCCCCGCTGCTTGGCGGCAAAATCATCCCGGGCGGTCATAAAGAGAATGGGGATGTTTTCGTTCAGGCTGCGGACGGTTTTTACAAACTCAAAACCGTCGATGCCGGGCATCATAATGTCGGACACAATCAGGTCAAACACCGTTTCGTACATGGCGTCGTACGCTTCCTCTGCCCCCAGGCAGCCGGTCGCAGCGTAGCCGCTCTGATTGAGAAAAGAGCAGACGGAGCGGTTTAAATCCCGGTCATCCTCCACCACCAATATCTGGAACATAGGCATACCTCCCAATTTTGCGGCTATTTTATCACATAATTGTTAAATTTTTGTTTACATTCTCCCACTTTTACAAAAAATCGGAGCCTTGCGGAAGCAAGACTCCGGCAATGGTTATTTGCTCATCAGCTTATCGCTGAGGCGCATGATTTCTCCGGCGTATTTCTTTTTCCGGGCGGTGAGGATGCGGCTGTAAATGGGATAATTTGCAATGGCCATCAGCATACCGATGACGCCAATGACAACGCCGGGTACAAGCGGCGCGTCAAGGCCGAGGGATGAGCCCAAATCCGTCATCACCAGGCTCATGCCGGCACCCATCACAATGGCGCCGAGGGAGCCGAAAATGTAGGCAAATACATTGGCCGGGCGCTTTACCTGGCTGTCCAGCTTCCGCAGGGCGTCCAGCTCCGTGGCTTGCTTTTCGGTGTACTGGGTGCGGATTTTCTGCACCAGAAATTCCTGATCGTTTCGGTTCATGTGGTTGTCCTCCTGATTTTTTACTGATTTTTGGCCGCCAGACGGGCCTTTGCTTCTTCCACGGTTTCGCCCTCTTTGGTGAAGAAAATCTCCACCGCCTTGTCGGATACCTTCCGGAAACCCTCCACGGCGCCGTTTTCGATTTTTTTGTAACCGCTGACCACGCCGCTTTCGATTTTCTGATAGCCGTCTACCACGGTTTGGGCAATTTTTTCATTTACATCTGCCATTTTCTTTGCCATGTCGTTTACTCCTTTTTGTTGTGGGGCTTTGTTTGATGACGGGGTTATCTTACAGGAGGGGTGTTTGGGAAAATTTGCCGTTATGTTAAAGAAATGTTATCGAAAATTGCAAGTGCAAGTTGGACACCCGCATGAATAAAAATTGTTCGGCGTAAGCCGGACTTGACTGCCATACAGCGAGCACGGCTGGCGCTGTCAAGGATGCCGCAGGCAAGGCGTAGCCGGTGCCTTGACAGGGTCA
>JBGVGH010000039.1:0-6531 GCA_045121575.1 Faecousia sp. | reverse complement strand
GCAATGATGGCGGTTTTGCCCCGGGCGAGGATGTCGTCCACAATGGGGGTGGCCATGGCACAGTAGCGGCTGACGGAAAAATCCTCATCCGGCTCCGCCACATCTATCATGTGGTGGACGATGCCCTGCTGTTCCTCCGGGCTTGGCTTGGCGGTGCCGATGTCCATGCGGCGGTAGACCTGCATGGAGTCGCAGGACACGACTTCGCCGCATAATTCTTTCGCCAGCTCCACCGCCAGGGCGGTTTTGCCGGAGGCGGTAGGGCCGGCAATGCAGATGATGTGATTCATGGCTTGTTCTCCGATGATTTTTTAACTGCGCTTAAACTGCTTTTCCAGCTGCTTTTTGCTCAGGGTGATGCAGATGGGCCTGCCGTGGGGGCAGTGCTTCAAATCGTCCCGGCTCATCACCTGCCGCACCAAGGCCAGCAGCTCCTCGTCGCCATTTACCCAGCCGGCCTTGATGGCGGCCTTGCAGGCGACGGTGTGGAGAATTTCGTCCCGGACGGTGTCTTTCTGCTCCCGGCGGCCGGAAAGCAGACCGGAGGCCAGTTCTTCCAGCGCCCCGGCGGCATCCTCGGGATGCAAATCCATGGGAATTTGCCGCAGAAGCAGGGTGTTGTCCCCAAACTCTTCGATTTCAAAGCCCAATTCCTCCAGCATTTCCCGGTTGGCAACCAGTTCGGCGGCGGGCGCGGGGGGCAGGCGGACGGGGATGGGCTGCAGCAGGGTTTGGGAAGAAATGGATTCCTGATTGGCCTTCAGCTTTTCAAAGAGAATCCGCTCGTGGGCGGCGTGCTTGTCAATTAAATAGGCTTCCTCCCCCTGCTCCACCAGAATATAGGTGTGATACAATTCGCCCACCATGCGCCAGGGGATTTCTTCCGGCATGGGCATCTCCACCTGCTCCGGTTCCGGTTCCGGCGCAGGGGCGGGGATTGGCTTGGTGGGCACAGGCAGGGGCGTTTCCTGCCGGACGGGGGCTTCCGGGATGATTTGGGGCAGCACCACATTTTGACGCACCACGGCATCCGCCGTTACCTTTGCGGCGGTGGCGGCGGCAGCCTCTTTTTTCGGCTGGGGCGGGTTGGTCAGGGCGGCGGAGAAGGTTTTGAACTCCGCCGGGGTCATGGTGCGGAAAAAATCCGCCTGGGGCGCAGGCTTTGCTGCCTGAGGGGCTGGCTTTACTGCCTGCGGGGCAGGGGATGCTGCCTGGGGGGCGGCTTCCGGCTTCGGAGCGGGGGCAAACTGCACCTGGGGCCGGTCGGGGGCTTTGTTCAGCGCCCCCAGTACGCCGTAGTGAATGCAGTCGAATACCGCCTTTTCCTGCAAAAATTTCACTTCCGTCTTGGCAGGATGGACATTCACATCCACCGCATTGCTGGGCAGATGCAGGTGCAGCACGCAGGCGGGGAATTTGCCCACCATCAGCTGGTTGCGGTAGGCTTCCTCCAGGGCGGTGATCATCATGCGGGATTTCACCGGGCGGTCATTGACGAAAAAGGTTTGCAGGCTGCGGCTGGGCCGGGCGTCGGAGGGCTTGCTGACAAAGCCGGTCAGGTGATACCCCTCCCAGCGGCTGTCCACCGTCACCATGTGGGCACATTCCCGCCCGTAAACGCAGTAGACTGCCGCCTGCAATCCGCCGGTGCCGGGGGTGGAGAGAATCTGCTTGCCGTCCCGCAGGAAGGTGATGGCCACCTCCGGGTGGGCAAGGGCCTGCAGCTGCACCGCGGCGGACACGCGCCCGCCCTCCACCGTGTCGGACTTCATAAATTTCATCCGGGCGGGAGTGTTGAAGAACAAATCCCGGACGATGATGGTGGTGCCGTCCGGGCAGCCGGCTTCCGATTCCTCGGTGATGACCCCGGCTTCCAGATGCAGGCTGGTGCCGCTGAGAGAGCCGGCGGTCTTGGTCATAAGGTCAATGCGGCTGACGGAAGCCACCGCCGCCAGAGCCTCGCCCCGGAAGCCCATGGTGCCGATGGCAGCCAAATCTTCTGCCGTGCGCAGCTTGGAGGTGGCGTGGCGCAGGAAGGCGGTGCGGGCATCCTGCGGCTCCATGCCGCAGCCGTTGTCGGTGACCCGCAGGAAGGTCATGCCGCCGTCTTTGATTTCCACGGTGACTTTGGTGGCACCGGCATCCACGGCGTTTTCCAGCAGCTCCTTGACAACGGAGGCAGGCCGCTCCACCACCTCGCCGGCGGCAATCAGGTTGGCAATATGAGAGGAAAGTTGGATGATTTTTGGCATAATGTTACCTCAGGGAAAGAATGCCGATGGCATTGACAGCGGCATGAATCAGCATGGGACACAGCAGCGTTCCACTGCGGCGGTAGGCATAGGCCAGAATCAAACCTGCCGGCAGATACTGCAAAAAGGCCAAAAGCAGATGCAGCGGCCCATACAGCCCCACATAAGACAGTAGGTGAATAGAGGAAAAAAGGGCGGCGGAAACAAGATAGGCCAGAACCCCGTTTTTGGGGTACAGGCTGCCGAAAACCAGCCCCCGGTGCAGGGCTTCTTCCGCAATGGGGACGAGAAAAATGGAGCCGACGGCGGTAAGCCAGTAATTTTCCGCAGTCAGGGCGGCGATGTTGCCGTCGTTATGGTTGACAAAGTCCGGTACCAGCATCCCCATCAAAACCGAGATTCCGGTCATGCACAGCCAGTACGCAGCCAGGCCGATTGCCACATTCAGCAGCGTTTCCCTGGGCGCGCGGAGGGCGCGGAGCAAATTCTTTTTCAGCAGCCGGGAGAAAATCACCGTTACAGCCACGGCGTTAATGGTAAAGTAGAGAAAGTTCACCAGCGCACCGCTGACAGGGTAGGGCAGCAGGAAATTGAAAAATTGCAGCAGCGACGGCAGCAAAAATATCTGAAAAAACAGGTACCCGATGCCCATATTTCGTTCCCACCCGGTCAGCGTGGGGAGGGGATTTCTCAGTTGCGTCATCAGCTCAGCATCCTTTTCAGCTTGTAAAGTTCGTTCATGGCCTCAATGGGAGTCAGGGTTTCCACGGTGATGGCGGAAAGCGCATCACACACCTGCTGGCTGCGCAAATCCAGCATACTCATCTGCTCGTCATCGTCCTTGCGGGCGGCGGGGGCGGCAACGCCGGCACCGGATTCCAGCTCCGCAAGAATCTCCCGGGCCCGGGAAATGACAGCACCGGGAAGCCCGGCCAGCTTGGCAACCTCCACGCCGTAGCTGTCGTCAGCGGCACCGGGGACGATTTTCCGCAGGAAAATCATCTGGTCGTTCCGCTTTTTTACAGCGATGTTGTAATTTTTCACATTGGGAAGTTCATTTTCAATGGTGGAAAGCTCGTGGTAATGGGTGGCAAACAGAGTTTTCGCCCCCAGCTTTTTGGGGTTGGCGGCGTATTCCAGCACCGCCCGGGCGATGGCCATGCCATCGTAGGTGGAGGTGCCCCGGCCGATTTCGTCCAGAATCAGCAGGCTTCTGCCGGTGGCGTGCTTCAAAATGGAGGCCACCTCCGCCATTTCCACCATGAAGGTGGACTGGCCGGATGCCAGGTCGTCGCTGGCACCGATGCGGGTGAAAACCCGGTCCACAATGCCCAGCCGGGCGCTGCGGGCGGGGACGAAGGAGCCCATCTGCGCCATCAGCACAATCAGGGCCACCTGACGCATATAGGTGGATTTGCCCGCCATGTTGGGGCCGGTGATGATGGATACCTGGTTATCCGCGGCACCCAGCTGGGTGTCGTTAGGAACAAAGAGACTGTCCTTGAGCATCACCTCTACCACCGGATGCCGTCCGTCAGTGATGGAAATTTCGCTGCCCAGGGTCATTTCCGGGCGGCAGTAGCCTCGCTGCACCGCAACCGATGCAAGAGAGCAGAGAGTGTCTGCCGCCGCCACGGCGGAAGCGGTGGACTGTACCCGGGCGGCCTGTTGGGCAAGGTATTCCCGCAGTTGGGTGAAAATCTGATATTCCAGGGCAGTCAGCCGGTCCTTGGCGGTGAGCACCTGGGTTTCCAGGTCTTTCAGTTCCTGGGTGATGTAGCGTTCGCAATTGGCAAGGGTCTGCTTGCGGATGTAGTGGGCAGGTACCTGGTCGATGAAGGATTTGGATACCTCAATGTAGTAGCCGAACACCCGGTTATAGCCCACTTTCAGGGTGCGGATGCCGGTGGCTTCCTTTTCCGCCGCTTCGATGGCGGCAATGGTTCCCGCACCGCCGTCCATAATGTCCCGCAGATAGTCCGCGTCCTTGTTGGCACCCTTGCGGATGATGCCGCCCTCCCGAATGGTGAGCGGTGGATCGTCCACAATGGTTTCCTCAATGCGCCGGGCACATTCTTCCATGGTGTCGATATTGGAAGCCAACTTTTGCAGCATGGGCGATTCCAGCCCGGACAGCCGGGATTTTACCAGCGGCAGCGCCCGCAGACCCTGGGCAAAGCCCAGCAGGTCCCGGCAGTTGACGGTGCCGGTGGTGATGCGGGCCATGACCCGCTCGAAGTCCGTCACATCCGACAGCGCCTTTTCCAGCTCGCCCCGGTCAATAGGGGAGTTTACCAGCTCCTCCACGGCGGCGTGGCGGCGGGTGATTTCCAGAGGGTCCAGCAAAGGCTTTTCCATCCAGGAGCGGAGCATCCGGCCGCCCATGGCGGTGCGGGTTTTGTCCAGCACCCACAAAAGGGAGCCTTTTTTCTCCTTGGAGCGCATGGTTTCCGTCAGCTCCAGGTTGCGGCGGGCATCCAAATCCAGCTCCATGAACCGCCCGGTGGTGTAGTATTGCAATGTCTGAATGTGGGGCAGGTCATTTTTCTGCAGCGTCAGCAGGGTTTGCAGCAGACCGCCGCAGGCGATGACCGCATTTTGCAGGCCGTTCAGCCCCAACTGCGCCGCTGTCGCGCCGAAGTGCTGCTCCAGGGTATTCTGGGCGTATTCCGGCTCGAAGAAGGCGGCAGTGCCCTCGTCCACACAGCAGCGCAGCCGCCGAAACAAAGCATCGTTGATGCTGTCGCAGGCAACCCCGGTGCCAAAACGCACCACCTCCGCCGGGGCAAAGCGGCCCAGCTCGGATACGGCAGAGTCGGTGCTGTCGCAGACGGTGGTGTAAAATTCACCGGTGGAAATGTCGCAGAAGGCCAGACCAAAGCGGTCATTTTCTCCGTAAAGGGCGGCGAAATAGTTGTTACGGCTCTCCTCCAGCATGCAGCTTTCCGTCACGGTGCCGGGGGTGACGATGCGGGTCACATCCCGCTCCACCAGTCCCTTGGTGGTGGCGGGGTCGGTCATCTGCTCGCAGATGGCGACTTTATAGCCCTTGGCAACCAGCCGGGCAATGTAGGCGTCCACGCTGTGATAGGGCACGCCGCACATGGGGGCCTGCTCCTCCTTGGGCTTGCCCCGGTCCCGGGTGGTGAGGGTCAAATCCAGTTCCTGGGCAGCGGTGCGGGCATCCTCGTCGAACATTTCGTAGAAGTCGCCCAGCCGGAAAAGGAGAATGCAGTCCTGGTGCTGCTGCTTGAGCTGCTGGTACTGGCGCTGCATGGGGGTCAATTCATGATCGGGTTTCGCCATGGGGCATAACCTCTTTCTGTATTTTATATGGCGCTGCGGTCAGGCGTCGGTTTCTGCCAGCACGCCGGTTAAGCTCCAGGTGGTGGAGCCGGTGATTTCAATGTTGTGGTAGCCGCCGATAAGGTCGTCGCTGCCGGCAAAGCGCACCAACCGTCCGCCTTCGGTGCGGGCGGTGAGCTGGTCTTTGTCCCGGCCGTCCACCAGACAGCGGAATACACGCCCCACATAGCCGGCGTGGATTTCTTCGGAAATCCGGTTCTGCACGGCGCACAGCCGGTCGAACCGGCGGTTTTTCTCCTCTTTGGGCGTGGGGTCATCCATGGACGCGGCAGGCGTGCCGGGCCGGGGAGAGAAGATGAAGGTGAACAGAGAATCGTAGCGGACAGCTTCAATCAGGGAGATGGTCTCCTCAAATTCTTCCTCCGTCTCCCCGGGGAAGCCCACGATGACATCGGAGGTCAAAACCAGCTCCGGCATGACGGATTTGGCGTAATTCACCGTTTCCAGATATTTTTCCCGGTCATAGTGGCGGTTCATGGCTTTCAGCACCCGGCTGGAGCCGGACTGGAAGGGCAGGTGCAGCTGCTTGGCAATTTTGGGAGAGGCCGCCATGGTGTCAAACAGCTTCCGGGAGGCGTCCCTCGGATGGCTGGTCATAAAGCGAATGAGAAAATCCCCCTCGATTTTGGCGATTTCTCCCAGCAAATCCGCAAAATCCACGCCGCAGTCCAAATCCTTGCCGTAGGAATTGACATTCTGACCCAGCAGGGTGATTTCCTTGCAGCCGTCTGCAATCAGAGCCCGGCATTCGGCAAGAATGTCCTCCGGCTTGCGGCTGCGCTCCCGGCCCCGGACATAGGGGACGATGCAGTAGGTGCAGAAATTGTTGCAGCCGTACATGATGGAAACCCAGCTTTTCAGGGTGTTGTCCCGGGCGATGGGCAGGCCCTCGGCGATGGAGCCGGCCTCGTCG
>JBGVGH010000038.1:0-12180 GCA_045121575.1 Faecousia sp. | reverse complement strand
TCAGTGCAGATAAGCATTGAGGCGGTTCTTTTTGAGGTGGGCTATGACATTTGAGGAACTGAAAGACAAAGCGCTTTCTCTGCCCTTTGCCCCCGGCGTGTATATCATGCGGGACAAAGCCGGAACGGTGATTTATGTGGGCAAGGCCAAAAAACTGAAAAACCGGGTGAGCCAGTACTTTCAGGACACCGCCTCCCACACACCCAAGACCCGGATGATGGTCAGCAAAATTCACACATTCGATGTGATTGTGGCCGCTTCCGAATTTGAGGCGCTGGTGCTGGAATGCAGCCTGATTAAGCGGTATATGCCCAAGTATAACATCCTTTTGAAGGATGACAAGGGCTATCCCTACCTGCGGCTGGACAGGCGGGAGGTTTATCCCACCATCACCCTGGTCAATAAGATTGCCGACGACGGGGCGGAGTATTTCGGCCCCTTTGGCAGCCGGGGCGTGACCAATGCCATTCTGGAGGCCATCGGCGCGGCGCTGAAGCTGCCTGCCTGCAAAAAGCAGTTTCCCCGGGACATCGGCAAAGACCGGCCGTGCCTCAACTATCACATGAACCGCTGCGCCGGCTGGTGTCAGGAAAACCGCAGCTGCACGGAATACCGCCAGCGCATCGAGCAGGCCCGGCAGCTGCTGCAGGGGAACTTCAAGGCCACCGCCGAGGAAATCCGCAACCAGATGCTGGCCGCGGCGGAGAATCTGGACTTTGAACTGGCTGCCAGCCTGCGGGACAGGCTCAGTGCGGTGGAAGCCCTGGGGCAGAAGCAGCTGGTGACGGCGGGAACCCTGGCGGATACCGATGTGATTGGCTACGGAGAATCGGAAACCAAGGCCTGCTTTGCGGTGTTGCATTTTTCCGGCGGCAATCTGCTGGACAAGGATTATGAGGTGTTTCCCCGCCCGGATGACCGGGAAGGGGCGGTATCCAGCCTGATGAAGCAGTATTATCTCAGCCGGGGATTTGCCCCCAAAATCGTGCTGCTGCCCTTTGAACTGGAGGACAGCGACCTGTTTTCCCAGCTTCTGGAGCAGCAATATGGGAAAATGCCCCACCTGCGCATTCCCCAGCGGGGGGACAATGTGCGTCTGGTGGAGCTGGCCTGCAAAAACGCCCTGGAGGAAGCCCAGCGGCTGACTCAGAAAGAGGAACGCCTCTCCGGCACCCTGACCTTGCTCGGGAAAATGCTCTCCATCGACCCACCGAAGCGCATCGAATCCTATGATATTTCCAACATTGCGGGAACTGACATTGTGGCAGGCATGGTGGTGTTTGAAAACGGCAAGCCCCGGAAAAGCGACTATAAGCGCTTCAAGTTGGAGGGGCTTTCCGACCAGGATGATTATGCCTCCATGCGACAGGTGCTGCACCGCCGGCTCGTTCACTTCAAGAACGGGGACAAGGGGTTTGCAGAGGCGCCGGATTTACTGCTGATTGACGGCGGCGTGACCCACGCCGGTGTGGCGTTGGAGGTGCTGCGGGAGCTGGAACTGTCCATTCCGGTGTTCGGCATGGTCAAGGATGACCGCCATCGCACACGGGCGCTGGTGACGCCCCAGGGACAGGAAATCCGCATTGACAACAACCAGGCGGTGTTTGCCTTTATCGGCACCATCCAGGAGGAGGTACACCGCTTTGCCATTACCTATCACCGCAGCCTGCGCAGCAAGCGGCTGAAATACTCGGAGCTGGACACCATTGCGGGCATCGGCCCCAAGCGGAAGGAACAGCTTCTGAAACAGTTCAAATCCATCACCGCCATCTCCCAGGCCACATTGCCGGAGCTGGAGCGGCTGCTTCCCCAGGATGCGGCCAACGCGGTGTATCACCATTTTCATACAGAGGAGCGTGCGTAAATGCGTGTCATAGCAGGAACGGCCCGGGGCACCGTGCTGAAAACCCCGGAGGGGCTTGTGACCCGTCCCACCACCGACCGGGTCAAAGAGGCCATGTTCAGCATCATCCAGTTTGATTTGCCCGGCGCGGCGGTGCTGGATTTGTTTGGCGGCACCGGGCAGCTGGGCATCGAGGCCATGAGCCGGGGTGCCAAATCCGCCGTTTTTGTAGACGAGGGGGAGAAGGCCTGCGCCCTCATCCGGGAAAATCTGCGCCGGGCCAAGATGGAGCATCAGGGGCAGGTGGTGCGGGGTGATTATATGCAGTATCTGCGCCGCTGCACCGACAAATTCGACATCATTCTGCTGGACCCACCCTATGCGGAAGTATTTCTGGAAAATGCCCTAAAATGCATCACGGAAATTGACATTTTGCAATCTGGTGGTATAATAGTTTGTGAGCGTCCTGTCGGAAAGGAACTTCCCTGGTCTTATGAGGGCTTCACCCGCTCCAGGGATTATAAGTACGGCAAGACTCTGGTTACACTTTACCGGAAGGAAGCGTGACATGAAAATTGCCATTTATCCCGGCAGCTTTGACCCGGTCACCAGCGGCCACCTGAACATCATTCGCAGAGCGGCCAGTATTTTCGACAAGCTGATCGTCTGTGTCATGGTCAATGCCGGCAAGAATCCCATGTTCACACTGGAGGAGCGGGTGAATTTAATTCGCCGCGTCACCACAGATTTGCCCAATGTGGAGGTGGACTGCTCGGACGAGCTGCTGGCGGAATACGCCAAGCGCAAGGGCGGCTGCGTCATTGTCAAGGGCCTGCGCGCCACCTCGGATTTTGAAAACGAGTTCCAGATGGCCCTCATCAACCATAAAATCAACCCCAATCTGGACACCATGTTCCTGACAGCGGAGCATCAGTATATGTACCTCAGCTCCAGTACCGTCAAGGAGCTGGGCAGCTATCAGGTGGACTTGTCTGATTTCCTGCCGGAGCAGATTATTCCGGAATTTCAAAGAAAAATGAAAGAAATACATCAAGGAGGAAATTCCAAATGAACGAGAAGCATATTGAAGACCTCATTACCTCTCTGTATGATATGGTGCAGGATGCCCGCTCCGTGCCTCTGGCTGCGGATAAGTGCATTCTGGAGCGGGACAAGGCGCTGGATTTGCTGGACGAGATTATTGCCCAGCTCCCTGCGGAGCTGAAGCAGTCCCGCACCATTGTGGAATCCCGCAACGAGCTGATTGGCCAGGCCCGGCGTGAGTCTGAGAACATCGTCCGCCGCGCCAGAGAGGAAGCTGAGCAGCTGGTTTCCCAGCAGGTAATCTACCAGGAGGCCAAGCGGCAGGTGGTGGAGATGGTGGAGCAGACAAAGGCAGACATCGAGCGTCTGAAGCAGGCCAGCAACGCCTACATGGATGATGCCCTGCGCCGCACACAGGAGGCCATTGCCCAGTCCCTGCAGGAGGTTCAGGATACCCGTGCCAAGTTCCAGGCCATGACGGCGCCCAAGGCGGAAGAAGCCGCGGAAGCTGAGGAAGCAATTGCAGAATAAGAATGAACCGAAACGGCAACAACCGTTTCGGTTCTTTTTTGCCCCTCTCATGCGTAAGGTTGAGCAGAAAGGAGTGGTGATATGCCCAATCAGAGAAAGACCTCCATCCCGGTGGGACTGGCTTTGGGCTGGCTTGCCGGTGTTTTTGTGACCCTTTTGACGGCGGTTGTGGCAACGGCGCTTATCGCTGGGGAACACGCAGGGGAGGAGAGCGCCAACACCGCCGCGGTAGCGGCAGTTCTGGTTGCCTCCTTTATAGGAGCGATGGTTGCCGGCGGGAAAATCGGAAGCCGGCGGCTGGTGATGTGCCTGGCCAGCGGCGGCATTTATTTTCTCACCCTGCTGTGCGTCAACGCCCTGCTGTTTGACGGACACTACGAGGGACTTCTTGCCGCTGCGCTGACCACAGCCGGAAGCAGCCTGGTGGCTGGCCTGGTGGGAAATCGGCAAAAGCGTCAGAAAAACCGGCATGGAAAAGTGCGGCTTTGGCGGTGATTGTGCAATATGCACAAGGTAGTAAATAGAATTTACCTCTGCAAAAATTCGACGGAAAAATATGCCAAAACAATATTTTGGGGCAGTTGACGGTCAGCTGCCCCAATATCTGCCGTTTTATCAAAAGTAAAGCTTTTTGCCAGGAAATTGGTTCCCACGGTTGACATAATGGCGTTGACATAAAAATGGTGATAATTTACAAAAAGTGGAAACAGCACCAATTCCGGCTTGAATTTTGGAAACATTTGGAGTATAGTATGTGTGAACATAAAGCTGCCCTTTGTGACTACCGCTTTTGGACGGGTGGTCTTTTTTGTTCCCAATTTTCGACTTTTGGAAAGACCTGGTTTTGCTATGCTGGATTTGATTACTGCCTACGAAAATTACCTGTCCAAGGTAAAACAGGCATCGGCCAACACCGTTTCTTCCTATATGCGGGACATTCGCCAGTTCGCGCAATGGCTCCGCACCACGGAAGATATGGAGGTGGTAGATGCGCAGCAAGTTCATATTCGGGCTTACCTGGAGCATCTGCAGGAGGATGGCCGCTCCGGCGCCACCCAGTCCAGAAATCTGGCCAGCCTGCGGAATTTTTACGCCTACCTGGTCTCCTCCGGCTTTCTGGAGAGCACCCCTGTGATGGAGATGCATGTGGACCGGGGCGAGAAGAAACTCCCTCAAATCCTCACCAGCCGGGAAATCGAGCTGCTGCTTCAGCAGCCGGTGCTGACCGATGCCAAGGGCTACCGTGACAAGGCCATGCTGGAAACCATGTATGCCACCGGCATCCGGGTGACGGAGCTGATTGAACTGAATGTGGACGATGTGAATCTGGACATCGGCCTTATCAAATGCAGCAGTGGCAGTAAAACCCGCTCCATTCCGCTGTATCCCGCCGCCATGCGGGCACTGACTACATATCTGCGGGATATCCGCAGCGGGATGCTGGCAGACCCTTTTGAAAAAGCGCTGTTTGTCAATGTTTCCGGCTCCCGCATGAGCCGTCAGGGCTTCTGGAAAATCCTGAAGCACTATCAGGAAACGGCACATATCGACAAAGAAATCACCCCCCACACCCTGCGCCACAGCTTTGCGGTGCATCTGCTGGAAAACGGCGCGGACCTGGGCTCTTTGCAGGAGCTGATGGGCCACAGCGACATTTCCTCCACCCAGATGTACACCCACCTGGTGAATCAAAAGCTGAAATCCGTCTACGAAAAATGCCATCCCAAGGCTTAAAAGCTCTGCCGTTTGAAGCAGGGCTTTTATTTTTTTCTTGACGGAAACCCGTCCATATTGTATAGTGAGGATGAAGGAGGATGATACATTATGTCAAAATTTGGTAAATTCAAATGGTTGATGATTGTTCTGCCACTGGTTCTGGCTGTTTCCGTGGCGGCAGCAGCGGCCTGGGAGCCGCTGATGATGCGCTTCGCTCCTGAAGCGGTACTTTCTTCCGCATGGGAGAAAACCGCCGAAAAGCTGGATAAGCGTTCGGAGGGCAGCCCTCTGGATGTCATCAGCGATGCCGGGCGTGACTGGGCCAAAAACGGCGAGCTGGCTGTGGATGTAGCTGCCGACATTTACGGGCAGGAAATAAGTGCCCAGCTTCTCGTCCAGTCCGTGCAGGCCAAGCAGCAGGCCGCTGCTTCTGCTTCCGTCAACTTCATGGGAGAGGAAGTCAAAGCCAACTTCTATCTGGATAAGAACAGCGCCGCCCTTTCCGTCAATCCCTATCTGGACGGTACTTATTACGGCGTGACCTTCGATTCCTTCCGGGAGGATTTGGCCGCCAGCGTTCTGGGGCAGTATCTGGATGAGGAAGAGGCTGCGGAACTGGAAGAATCCATCAGCCAGCTTCGGGATAACATCCGCAGCAAAACCGATACCGAGGCGCTGCTGGCTCCCTACAAGAAAATTGTGGAATCCTACATCGATTCCCTGGAGCTGACCACCGGCGAGGCGGAGAAAACCCTCAGCGGCACGGTGTACACCTGCGATACCATCACACTGACCATGGATGAAGCATCCCTGATTGCGCTGATGAATGAACTGCTGGATGCCATGGAGCAGGATACCGCGCTGGAAGCGCTGCTGTCCGATTCTCTGTGCGCGCTGCTGGATGTGGATGACTGGAGCGCCGCAATCGGCGAAATGCGAAATGATTTGCAGGATGCAGGGAAGGAACTGCAGGCCGATGTGGAGCTGGTTTACTACCTGCGCAAGGGCTTTGTGGCAGCCGTTGACTGCCATCTGAACATGGTGGTGGACGGCGAGGAAGTGTCCATGCAGATGGATGTCAACTTCGGTGCCAAGCCCGAAACCGACGAGATCACTGCCGCCTTCACGGTGACAGCTGATGGCGATACCGCTGAGATGATTCTGACTTCCACTGTGGGTGAGCAGGATGGTGTCCGGGAGGATTCCGTTACCCTGAAAATTCGGATTCCGGAAGAGAATACAATCCGGCTGTCCTTTGCTACCCAGTGGAACAAAGACAGCGGCGCGCTGGAACTCAGCCTGAGCAGCTTCCAGGGAGCGAAGGAAAATCTGTACATCACCATGGATGGCAAGCTGGAAAAGACGAAAAAAGGATTCGTCCTTTCTATCACGCCGGAGCCGGAACTGCTGGGCGGCGTGGAGCTGACCGTTTCCATTTCCTGCACCACAGGTACCGAAATTGTCACCCCGGCCTTTGTCAATCTGGACAAATGGGATGAAACGGTGGTTTCCACCCTGGAGGGCCTGTTCGGTATGATGGGCAGCGCTGCTCCTGACGCATAACCAAGTCAACGAAAAAGGGACTGCTGCAAGCGCAGCAGTCCCTTTCTTTTTGCAATTACAGGCCGGTCATGGCTGCCAGCACATCCACTTCCATAGGCTGGATGCTCTTGTGCATGGCCAGGCCCTCGTCGATGTCCACATCGGTGAAGCTGCCGGCCTTGGTGCAGACGATGCGGTTTGTCTTGCCCCGCAGCAGCAGGTCAACAGCCAGATAGCCCATCTTGGTGGCGTTGACGCGGTCCCGACCGGAGGGGGAGCCGCCACGCTGAATGTGGCCCAGCACCGTCACCCGGGGGTCCAGGTCAATGGCATCTTTGATGCGCTTTGCAATGTCGGTGGCGTGGCCTGCACCCTCTGCCACCACAATCATGTAGTGAGTAAAGCCGTGAAGCCGGGCATTGCGGATTTTCTCAATCACATCCTGCTCAAAGTCAATGGGCTTCTCCGGAACCAGTACTGCGGTAGCGCCCACCGCCAGGCCCACATACATGGCAAGGTAACCGGCGTTGCGGCCCATAACCTCCACCACGGAGCAACGCTCGTGGGACTGCATGGTGTCCCGCAGCTTATCGATGCACTCGATGGCGGTGTTGGCAGCGGTGTCGAAACCGATGCAGTAATTGGTGCAGGAAATATCGTTATCAATGGTGCCGGGGATGCCGATGACATTGATGCCGTACTTGCTCAGCGCCAGCGCGCCCCGGAATGTACCGTCGCCGCCGATGGCAATGATGGAATCCAGCCCCAGGAATTTGCAGGTGGAAACAGCCCGTTTCTGGCCTTCCTCAGTCATAAATTCCTGGCTGCGGGCGGTGTAGAGAATGGTACCGCCCCGGTTGATGGTGCGGGAAACACTCTTTTCATCCATCTTCACCACATCGCCGTTAATCAGGCCGTTCCAGCCGCGGCGGATGCCATAGACCTCAATGCCGTGGTAGACACAGGTGCGCACCACCGCCCGGACGCAGGCGTTCATGCCGGGGGCATCGCCGCCGCTGGTGAGAACACCGATTCGTTTCACGCTCATATCATTACCTCCATCAGGTTTTTTGTCCTCTCTATTGTACTGTTTTTCGACGCAGAAGTAAAGCCATTTTTTCAAAATGGGCAAAAATTACCCCTCCCGGTTTTCTCCGGGAGGGGCTTATCTTTAGACTTCCCATTCGCCCAGCCAGTTGGCAAAGGCACTGTAAAGATCCCTCCATCGCTGGTCATAAGCGTCTGCGTTATTCATTTTATACTGGATTCTGCCGTCACCAAAGGTCGCAGAGTATTCCGTCACAGCGCTGTATTCGCCGTTTTCAATAGCCAGCAGCACTTCGGCAGCAAAGGCTTCTGCCTGACGGATATTCTCCACCAGAGAAGCAAAGGCAGTCTTGTCCACCTCTTCGATGGTGGCAATTAGGTTATCAAAATAGCCATCCTGCAAGCCTTAGTTAAACTGCATTCCATCCTTATAGAGGAAGTTATCCAAGTCACTGGGATACAGATAATCTTTGCCGCTTTCGAAATCGGCGGTGTATTTGCCCCAGAAGCAGAGGAAATAGATATAGTCATACATGGCGTACACATCGGAAACCACACCTGTGGCGGCCAGGGACTGCCACAGCTGCAAATGCTCGCCCAGCTCTGCGGTGTTGACCGCTTCGTAACTGGCGTTGATAATGCGGAAGTTGTAATAGTAGCCGTATTCGTCTGTAAAGCCGGACTTGCTGTATTCCAGGGTGCCGGTAACCTTAATCAGCCGGTCGGTGAACTCAAACTTCTTTCCGTTAGGGGCGTAGATAGCGATGGTATTGGAAAGGGTGGTGGTGTTGGGCTCGCAGAATGGGCAGCTCTGATAGGGCAGGTTCAGCAGGTACATAAATGCGCCACTGATGGGGGAGAGGGTGGACATGTAACCGCTGATGGTAACGGTCTTGCCGTCCAGCTCCTTCATATCCTTCAGATTGGTGTCCGAAAAGCTCAGCGCCGTGGAAGGCCCGGTATCTTTATCGCAGCCGGTCATGGCAAGCATGGAAAGTACCATGACGGCCACCAGAATCAATGCAGTGATTTTCTTCATTCCGCGATACCGTCCTTCTTCGACATATTGAGGGTGCAAATCACGGTAGGCAGCACGCTGATAACCGCCACCACAGCCATAATCACCCATTCAAAGGGATAAACCCTGCCCACATTCAGTACGATGCCCATGGTGGAAACATAGTCCCGCACCGCCATCAGGCACAGGCGGGACACGCCGAAGGCCAGCGCCGTGGACACCAGGCCAATCAGGCCATTTTGGATGATATAGAGCATATTGATTTTGTTCATGCCAATGCCGATGAGCCGCATCAGGGCGATTTCCTTCTTGGAATCGTACATATTCAGCAAGGTGATGACGGAAATGATGCAGATGTTCATCACCAGAATAATCAGACACAGCACATAGATGATATACACGCTGGTATCGATGTTGTTCAGCACTTCCCGCATGACCGCCATGGGAGTAATGACCAGAAGGGAAGCGTCCTCTTTGTACTTGGACTGAATGGCATCAATGTAGCCAGGGGTCTTGCACTTAACAAGAACCGCGCAGATTTCGCCGTATTCCTCGTGCTCCTCGTGCTCCTCGCCTTCGGCTTCTTCCTCCTCATGGCTGTGGCCGTGGATTTCCCACAGGGTCTCCAGCTGGGTGAAAACCGCGTTGTCGTAGGCGGTGTTGGTCTTTTCCAGAATGCCAACCACCACAAGCGGTGTTGCCTCGTGGGAATGACCGCCCTCGGAAACGCCGTGGGCGGTAACCATTTCGTCGCCCAGCTTCAGGCCGTTGGCCTTGGCAACCTCGTAGCCGACCACCGCTTCAAAGTGGTCGCTGAACATCTCGCCCTTGGAAAGCTCCTTATCCAGCAGGAAGTCCGGCGTGGTGCCGATGATTTTCGAGCCGTTGAAATTGTCGCCCATGGCAAAGGGCACTGCCAGATTCACCCGGGTATCATTCTTCAAATCCAGATAATGCTGATAGGGAATGGTATCGGTGATGGAGCCGGTGAAGAACATGGTGTTCATCGCCAAATCCGTGGCGCTGCCGGCAGGGCCGATGATGGTGTCGTAATACGCGGTGGTGGAGATGATGCCGTCCTCCACCTGGGCGGAAATGTTGTAGGACAGAATGCCCACGGCGGCGGAAATCACAATGGAAATCACCACCAGGATGATTTTGGCCCGCTTGATGGCCATGTTTTTCAGAGCGAACTTAAACATTTGCCGCACCACCTTCCGCATTCAGGTCACGGCGGCCGCCGGTAACCTCGTTCATGTCAATGATGCAGTCAAAATACTTTCCAAGCCGCTCGTCATGGGTCACGGCAATCAGGGTTTTGCCCTTGGAAACTTCAATCAGCTGGCGAATCACCGCTTCACCGATGGTAAAGTTCAGATTGCCTGTCGGCTCGTCGGCCAGAATAATGTCCGGCTTCTTCACGATGGCCCGGGCAATGGCCACACGCTGCCGCTCGCCACCGGAGAGGTGCTTGACTTTTTTGTATTTCTTGTCCAGAATTTCCAGCTTGGAGAGAATCTCGTCCGTGGCGCTGATGTCCACCTTTTCCAGACGGAGGATTTCGATGTTGTCCATCACTGTCATGTCGGTAATCAGCTTGAAATCCTGGAAAATATAGCCGATTTTTTGAATGCGGAACTTGTCTTTTTCCGCCTGGGTCTTGGCCGTCATCTCCACACCGTCAATCTCGATGGAGCCGGTTTCCGGGGAGAGAATGCCCGCAATCATGTTCAGCAGGGTGGACTTGCCGCATCCGGAAGCACCCAGCAGCATATAGGATTTGCCGGTTTCAAAGGTCAAATCCTCGTAATCAATGGCAGTTTCGTTGGGAAACTGCTTTGATACGCCTTTAATTGTAATCATAAAGTTCAGATAATCCTTTCATTTTGTACATATACAGGTGTAAATTGGTCCAAAATGTAGAATCTTAGGATGTAATCTTCACTTTCTCCGCAACCAGCGTGCTTTTTTGGGAAACTGGTTTTGGCACCGCCACAAGAGCCAATCCAACGGGCAGGAAGAAACCAAAAACAATCAGGGGCATGGCCGCCTGAACGCTCTCTCTCTGCGCCAGCGCCTGACAGACGGGGCAGTACATATCCGAGCAGCTATGATGGCTCAAAAGCGCGCCAAAGCAAATCAGAAGCATCAGCGCAATCAGGGCATAGGCCACCATTCGTCTGTGTGAACTTGTCATAGGCGCGTCAACTCCTTTCAAAAGCCGTTTTCCTTTTACCGACACATTATAGTACAAAAGGCGGGGATTGTCAAACGAGAGAATGTAAAAGGATTATGAATGCACCCTGAAATCAAACCGAAAACTGCGCGTTTGGGCCTGTTCTGCAAATATATTCGTTGAAATGCTAATAATGATCCGTTATAATAAATTCTATAATCAAACGATGCGAGGAATGAGAATATGTACTACGAAAGGTTGAAAGAAGCTCGAAAAAAGGCGAAACTAACACAAAAATTTGTGGCTGATCAGTTAGGAATCCCAGATACGCAGTTAATTCGATATGAAAAAGGAATCAACGAACTGCCTTTGCGCTATTTTCGGGAAATGTGCAGAATCTATCAAGTGAGCGCAGATGATATTCTGGAACTGAAAGACTGAAAATTTCGCATAAATCATCAAATAGGAGATGCTTTTATGTACTTTGAGCGAATGAAAGAAGCAAGAAAAGCCGCTGGAATGACGCAGCAAGAATTAGCAGAGGAAATAGGGATTGACCAAAGGCAATACAGTCGGTACGAGCAAGGCAAAACAGAAATGCCTGTAAGATATTTGATTGCATTTTTGAAAGCTACTGGCGCCGACCCAAGAGAAATACTGGAGAAATACTGGAAATAAATGAAGTAATTACCAACAGGGAGGAATCGTAACGATGTATTACGACAGAATGCGAGCTGTGCGGAAAGATTTGAAGCTGTCGCAAACAGAGATTGCGGCGCAAATTGGCATCGACCAGAGACAGTACAGCGAATATGAACGGGGCGTTCACGAAATGCCTATAAGATACCTGATTGCATTTCTAAAAGTGACCGGCGCAGACCCCAGGGATATTCTTGAATTAAATGAAGCAACTACCAGCAGGGAGGAATTGTGACGATGTATTACGATAAAATGAGAGAGGTCAGGAAAGCAAAAGGATTGACACAGGCAAAAGTAGCGGAAGCACTTGGAATTTCGCAGCAACAGTATTTCAAATATGAAAAAGGCATAAATGAATTTCCGCTTCGCTATTTTATCGAATTTTGCAAACTGACCGGCAGCGACCCAAAGGAAATTCTGGAATTGAATGAACCGTAACACACAAAAAGCACACCGCACCAGCTACTGATGGGGAACTGTCCAAAGTTCATACCGGAGTGAAAGTAGAGAGAGGTACCTATATCTGTCTCCATAAACGCAAAAAACGAACGCAACAAAATAAAA
>JBGVGH010000037.1:0-5631 GCA_045121575.1 Faecousia sp. | reverse complement strand
CGGAAGATACTTCATCTGTAAACCATGCAAAGGTGGTGCCAATCAGCATAGAGCAGCACAGCAACAGAGAAAGAATGCTTCCAAACAGTGCTTTTTTGCTTGTTTTCATGATATTTTTCCTTCCTTTCCTAATTCAGAGGTTCATCCTCTTTCCCGGAGGGAAAGAGGATGGGGTACCCCATCGCTGATTCTATTATAATCCTATCGACCATGAATGTCAGCAACTGGCAAACAACTGTTTTCTACAAAATAGCGATTGCAATTTTAGACAATCTGACCGAAAATGGGCAAAAACCAGCCTATCCCGCAAAAGCGGGATAGGCCAGAAATTCTGCTGTTACGGATTGTAATTGACAGTATAGGTAGGACGACCGTCAGCGGTTGTACCCTCGGTGATGGAGAAGGCCGCCGGAATCTCTGTATCCGTCCAGAGCTGGCCTTCCAGGAAGGTGCCCTGGCAATAGGTAGAAGTGGTGCTGATGGTGTGCGCCATTCCTTCATCGCCCCAGGCAGGGTTCTGACCCACGAAAGTGCCGCCGTAAACCTTGATGTTCTGTCCCCAGGAGCAGTTCAGCAGGTTTCTGCAGTTGTTGAAGTAGTCATCTTCCTCGTAGTAACCGCCGTCAAAGTAGCCGCCGTTAATGACCAGCTTACCCTTTCCGCCGTTGATACCAACGAAGAAAGAACCATAGTTGCTACCGCCCTTGCCTCTGAGGAAAGTACCGTTTTCGATGGTGACATCACCCTTCGGGGAGATGAAACTTGCAAAGTAGTTATTTTCCAGATCGAAGGTGCCGTTGCCGGTGATGGTCAGCGTAGAACCGTATTTCGTCGTGATTGCAGGATCCACATTGACATCCTTAAGGGTCAGCTTCTTTCCATTCATGTCCAGAACAACATCGCTGCCGGCAGGAACGGTGATCTTCTCATCCAGCACGATGTCGCCGCCGAGCTTAACGGTGCCGCCCGCAGTCATGGCATTCTTGAGTTCGTCAAAAGTTTTCACGGTAACAGCAGGAGTGCCATAAGCAGCATCCTTGTCGTACTGGTTGCCGAAGGAGTCGTTCTCGAATGCAGCCTGACCAGCGACGATACTGATGCCGAACTGGATGGAAGCTTCCTTGCCGGGCTGGGCGTTGGCCTCGTTGCCGACGGAAGCGGGCATATCCACCTTGATAATCAGGTAATGGCTGTCGCCGACAAACAAATCCGCTTCACGGCTGACTTCACTCAGCTTGTTGGTATCCTCGTAGCCAACAGAATTTTCGCCCTGGAATGCCAGAGAGAGGGTAATTTCGCCGATACCCATGGAATCATTGGCCTGCTGGTTCAGTGTGGACACTTCCAGATAGTCAGACAGCTTGAAGCTGTCGCCGTTGACATTGGTGCCTGCCTTTTCGGATACAATGTTCATGCCCACTTTGTACTTCAGGGCCAGAGAGCCTTCATTGGTCAGCTTCAGCGCCACCACGCGGGTGTGGCCGGGCTCCCACAGAGCGCCGCTGAACAAATCGGTGGCGCTGTCCAGGTCATTCCATGTTGTGCCATCCTGGGTGTACTTGACACCAATTTTCAGTGTACCGGACTGAATGGTGTTGACGCCGGAAGAGACTTCATCCGTAAACCATGCAAAGGTGGTGCCCACCAGCATGGACGCGCACAGCAGCAGGGACAGAACGCTGCTGAACAACGCCTTCTTTGCGTTTTTCTTACTTGTCATTGTATGTTTCCTCCTTTTTCAAATTTCGTTTTCAATGACATCTATGTAATCGGTTTCCCGATTGCACCATTTTTACGGGAACAGCTTCCACGGGTGTATGATAACATAATTCGCATTATGTTATCTGTCGAATTTTAGAACCACGCCTGAATGAATATACCCGAGAAAAATGGGCGTGCCAAAGCACACCCTCTTGCTGCCTTTTGAAAAAACCAAGCTGGAGGGTGTTTTCTTGCTGCGAACTTTTGTTTTCGCCAAAAATTCAATTCAAATTTTGTACACTATTACCTGCAACACGACCTTGCATTTTAAAATAACGAACGCTATAATGTATGTACAAGTGGGAAATTTACAGCACCCACATCATCATTCGGCACATAATGCGAATTATGTGCTTTTTTCTATACCACAAGACCCAGGCGTTCCACTTTCCGGCGGTGTTCCGTGCCGGTGGACATGATATAAATGCGGGTGGTATTGATGCTGCTGTGCCCCAGAATATCCGCCAGCTTGGCAATGTCTTTTTCCTGGTTATAGAATGTCCGGGCAAACAATTTCCGCAGATTGTGGGGGAAAACCTTTGATTTCTGCACGCCTGCCGCCTTGCACAGCCGCTTCATCGCCGCCCAGATGACAGAGCGGTACAGCGGCTTCCCTGCCCAGTTGACAAACACCGCCCCGGATTGAATTTTTTGCCGCCCGGCAAAACGCAGAAGCATTGTTCTGAGCTTGCCCGGCAGGAAAACCTGCCGGGTTTTTCCTTTGCAATCCACCGTCACAGCCCCTTTTTTCACCGCCTCCACCGTGAAATGGCGCAGTTCCGACACCCGTATCCCCGTGGCACAGATGGTTTGCAGCAGAAGATACAGCTGCTCCTTCTTTTGGGCCGCTTCCAGCAGCCGCAGGTATTCCCCTTTGCCCAGTTCCTTTTCTTCGGCACAATAGGTCTGCTGCTGCATGCGGATGCTTTTGACCTTGCAGCCTGCCAGCCCCAGAAAATCCAGCAGGCTGTTGACGCTGGCCAGCATGGAATTGACTGACCGGACGGCATACCCCCGCTCCAGAAGCTGCTTTTTCCACCCCGCCAGCTGCTCCCGGGTCACTTCCCTGCCGCCGGCATAGGCACAGAAGGCGCCCACATCCCGCAAATACTTTTCCCGGGTGGCTTCGCTTTTCTCCTCCCGCAGAAGATGCGCTGAAAAGTCCTCCATGGTTTCGCTGCTTAAAAACATATGCTTCCCCTCCAATTTTGATGATACTATTTTACCCAAAAACAGAAAAAAAGCTGCCGTCCATACGGACGGCAGCCAATTTTCATCAAATATGACTTTCCAGCCACTGCTTCATTTCAAGGCGGCCTTCTTCGGTCATGGGGAAGTCCTTCTCCCCTTCCATTTCGCTCTTTTCATAGCAGTAAAGGCCGTGCCAATACTGGCAGCGGATGAAGCTGGCTTCAAAATCCACCTCTTTCGCCGTGGCCATCACCACATTGGGCTGTGCCCGGAAGCGAAACAGCCCACAGGAGCCGGTGAAGATGTTGTTCATGGCGAAGGTGTGCAGCGTGGGAATAAACAGCTCGTTCATTACAGGTCCTTTGTCAGCTCTTCCATTTCATCCAGCAGCTTGCCGAACAGCTCCAGCGCCGCATTGACGGGCTCCGGCCCAGTCATATCCACGCCCGCACCCTTCAGCAAGTCGATGGGGCTCTTGGAGCAGCCGCCGGACAGGAAGCCGATGTAGTCCTTCACTGCCGGTTCGCCTTCCGCCAGAATCTTTCTGGACAGGGCGATGGCAGCGGAATAGCCGGTGGCATACTGGAACACATAGTAGTTCATGTAGAAATGGGGAATCCGTGCCCACTCCACAGCGATGTTGTCATCCATCACCACATCCGGGCCATAGTACAGTGCATTCAGCTTCTTGTACTCCTGGCACAGCACATCAGCAGTCAGGGTCTTGCCCTCTGCCACCATCCGGCCGATAATCAGCTCAAACTCGGCAAACATGGTCTGCCGGTACAGCGTACCCTTGAACTGGTCCAGGAAGTGGTTGATGAGGTAAATGCGCTCCATTTTATCGGTGGTTTTGGACAGCAGATGCTCCATCAGCAGCGCTTCGTTGCAGGTGGAGGCCACCTCTGCCACGAAGATGACATAGCCCGCATCCACCGGGTTCTGATTCTTGTTGGAGTAGTAAGAATGCAGGGCGTGTCCCATCTCGTGGGCCAGGGTGAACTGGCTGTCCAGAGTGCCGGAATAGTTCATCAACACATAGGGATGCACCTTGGCACCGGCGGAATAGGCGCCGCTGCGCTTGCCCGCATTGGGATACACATCAATCCAGCGGCTGTCGAAGCCCTTCTTCAAAATGGAGCGGTATTCCTCACCCAGCGGGGCAAGGCCCTCATAGATGGTCTGCTTGGCCTGCTCATAGGGAATCTCCTTGTCCACGCCGGAAACCAGGGGGGTATACAGGTCATAGTAGTGCAGCTCGTCTACGCCCAGCAGCTTTTTCCGCAGGCGGACATAGCGGTACGTCTTGTCCATATTCTGGTGCACCGCCTCAATGAGGTTCAGGTAGACAGAGGTAGGCACATTGGTGCGGAACAGGGCCGCGTCAAAGGAACTGGGATAGTGGCGGGACTCGGCGAAGAACTTCAGCTGCTTGTGCTGGGCATTCAGCAGGCCCGCAGCGGTGTTCTTGTAATTGTTATAGCCGGCGTACAGGCTTTCATAGGCATTTTTCCGCAGCACCCGGTCGCTGCTCTCCACGCAGGGAATGTAGGTGGCGTGGGTGATGGGATGCTTGTTTCCCTGACTGTTCTCCGCGTCGGCAAAGGTAATGTCGGCGTTATTGAACATGCCGTACACCGTGGTGGGAGCGGAAGAAATTTCGCCTGCGGCAGCCAGCAGCTTTTCCTCCGCAGCAGTCAGGGTATGCTCCTTGAAACGGCGGGTGTTGGTCAGGCTGCGGCGGTAACGCTCCAGTTCAGGGCATTCGGCATAGAAACGCTCCATGTCCTCGTCGGAAATGGCCATGATTTCCGGGGTTTCAAAGCTGCAGGCGGCGCTCAGGGCCACCAGCACGGAGCGCAGCTTGCCGCCCATGGCCTGATAGACCGGGTTGCGGGTATCCTGGTCGCCCTTGCGCATGGCGTAGTTGGCAAGCAGGTCGATTTTCACATCGGTCTGCTCGGATTTGTACAGGTAATCGTAAAGGGCCTTTCCGCTGTTGCCCAGCTTCCCGGCATAGGAAACCAGCTCGGCCTGGTCGGCTGCCAGGCTGGCAAGCTCCGCTTCCCAGGCTTCGTCGGAGACGAACATATCCTCGGTAGCCCAGGTATCCTCCACAGGAATCTCGTGACGCTGGCGAATTTTGGTTTCAGACATAAAAATCCATCCTCCTGTCAATAATTACTTCTTTTTCTTCAAATCAGCCGCAATGATGCGCTTCATGGCCTCAACGCCCACCCGAATGGCACCGGAGGTATCCTCCGTCATGGGCATGGCAAGGCCTGCCTTTTCCCGCTCCTGGTTCCACACCGCGTGGAAGCAGCTTCCGCACCGGACGCCCAGAGCAGACGCCACCACAAACAGGGCCGACGATTCCATTTCGCTGGCTTTCACGCCCAGACGCTTCCAGCTCTCCCACTTTTGCAGCAGATCATAATACACCGGGCTTTTCTCCGGGCTGTGCTGACCGTAGAAGGAATCCTTGCACTGGACAACGCCGGTATGCACCCGATAGCCCAAATCCTCAGCGGCGGACTTCAATGCGGCGGTCACATCAAAATCCGGCACAGCAGGAAATTCGATGGGCGCGTATTCCAAAGAGGTATGTTCAAAGCGAATGGAGCCGGTGGCAACCACCACATCCCCCGGCAGAACATCCATATCGATGCCGCCGCAGGT
>JBGVGH010000036.1:0-5711 GCA_045121575.1 Faecousia sp. | reverse complement strand
GATGTGTATGAAGTAGCACTAAATGGCGTCTATCTTTCCTACATCGTCTTAACAGTACTCATTGTGGGCGCGTGTGTAATGGTTTCTACAAGGCGGTGGAAACTGCGTGAGTTGTAAATGTAATTGTCCATAGATATTCTACTATCTGATGAAAAACAAAGAATGAAAAAAACCGAATGGCTATTATGCCCCAACTGCAACAACAAAACGAGAATTAAAATCTGTGATAATACAGTACTTGAAAATTTTCCGCTATACTGTCCGAAGTGCAACCAGGAAATAATAATCAGCGTAAAACAATTTAATACCACAGTTATCACAGAGCCAGACGCATAGACGCAGAGCCGATAACCCGTTAGCCTTGTGCTGCGGATTATCGGCTCTTTTGTTTTCGGCGGCTGTCAATTAAAGCCGCCGCGTTATACGACGACTTTATGAGGAACACGGCGGTTTCCGAGGAGGGATCGTCGTGTTCATTTTGCTTTTTCATAGTACGCATGATCTTCACCAGCTAAAAAAAGCGTAGCTCCCCCTCCGGGCAAGTCCGGCATTGGACGCGAAATTTGCCAGTACATTAAGAATAATGTCATTTCACGCGCTTGTGTGGCATCACGCCATGCGAGCGCGTTTTTCTATACCCACCTTGGGACAAGTTGTCCCGAGGTAGGCAGGGGCGGCCCCGGCTGCCGATCCCCGCCATCCCCCGTTCAGATCGTCCACCCACAACAAAAATCTGAACGGAGGAAAATATAATGACTACTATCAATCTGAAGGACTTTTACTCTTGGCACACCCATGATGAATATATCGAAGTTTCCGATGAAGTGGCCGCCGAGCTGCGGGCCGACAAGCTGTATGAGGCTGCCTACCAGCGGCGGATAATCCGCAATAAGGCACAGTATTCCCTCGACTGTGATGATGGGATCGAATACTCTGCCTGCCTTTCCGAGCCGACCCCGCAGGAGCTGCTGGAGCGCATGGAGCGTTTCTGCGATCTGTGGAACGCGCTGAACACTTTGCCCGAAACGCAGGGGCTTCGCATTGATGCCTGTATCATTGAAGGCAAGAGCATGACTGAGGTTGCCGAGGCCGATGGCGTAAGCGTGGCCGCCGTACATAAATCTATCCAGCAGGGTTTGAAGTCCATGAAAAAATATTTGCAAAATGTTTGATGTAGGGGGTTAAAAAACATCTTCCAAATGTCCTTGGTATATGAGAGGAGTTGATCCTCTCCACAACTGAATAGCGGCGGCTCCGGGCATAGTGCGAGGAGCCGGGCGGCGGGTGCGCCAGGACTTCTCCAACACGGAGGACGAGCGATCCACACCAACGCCGCAAGTGGGGACTTGCCACCCCACGGCCACGATCCGCGAGTGGACAGGCTGGCAGCCTGTCCCCCGGAGCTGCCGCACCACCCCAGCAAGGAGCGTCGCGCCGAGTATAGCTGTCTTATGACGGGCCAAGAAAATGAGCGCGGCGCTCCTTATTCTAACTTCGAGACAAATTGTCCCAATGTGGAGAAAGGCAAAAGGGCGACACCCAATCGCGGGTGCCGCCTTTTCGTGTTTCCCCAACAGACAACGGGGATCAATCAGTTCTACGCCATTTGTGAAGGAGGTCATCTATGGAGCGCACAAGAGAATTAACCACTTTCGCCATTGACGGTTATCAAATATCCGCTACCTTTGCCGATAGCAGAAACACAACGGCCCTCGGCCATGTGAAACAGATTTTGCTATCCTCTTTTGCCAACAATGCCGCCAAGCATACCCACGGCGACATCCTTGCAATCCACCCCAATCGGAGCGATAATAATAGTGGGGGTAGCCCCTATGTACCTTGAAAAGTTCATATCTCCCGCGTATTGATTCGCTCTTTTGGTTTGCCCTTATGACAAATGAAAGGACGGATCAATATGGAAAATAACATTCTTATCGGAACTCGCGTTGACTGTTTGTATAGAGTGTCCACCGACAAGCAAGTGGACTATGACGATAAAAGCCAAGCCGACATCCCCATGCAGCGCAGAGAGTGCCACCGCTTCTGTGAAAAGATGGGCTGGACGATTGTTCACGAAGAACAGGAGGACGGCGTATCCGGCCACAAGGTACGGGCCGAAAACCGCGACAAACTCCAAATCATCAAAGAACGGGCCAAGCAGGGCAAGTTCGATATTCTGCTGGTGTTCATGTTTGACCGCATCGGGCGTATCGCTGACGAAACGCCCTTTGTGGTGGAATGGTTTGTCAAGAACGGCATCCGGGTATGGAGTACCCAAGAGGGTGAGCAGCGTTTTGATACCCACACCGACAAACTCACCAACTATATCCGCTTCTGGCAAGCTGACGGTGAAAGCGAAAAGACTTCTATCCGCACAAAAACCGCCCTCGGCCAGCTTGTCGAGGACGGCGGTTTCAAAGGCGGGCTTGCTCCCTACGGCTACGATCTCGTAAAAAGTGGCCGCTTCAACAAGCGCAAGCATGAGGTTTATGAGCTGGTTGTCAACGAGGCCGAGGCCGCTGTGGTGCGGATTATCTTTGACAAGTATGTGCATGAGGGCTACGGAGCCCAGCGGATCGCCACCTATCTGAATAAGCTCGGGTATCGGGCAAGGTCGGGTAAGATGTGGCACCACGCCAGCATCCGGGGTATCATCTGCAACCTCACCTATACCGGCGTACTCCGCAGCGGCGATAGCCGATCCCAAGTGCTGCTGCACTTGCAGATTATCCCGCCGGAACTCTTTGAGGCCGCACAGCATATCCGCACTTCCCGTGCCAATTCTGCCGAACAGGAGCGCCGTGTTCCTCTCAACACCCGAGGCCAGTCCCTGCTGGCCGGGAATGTGTTTTGTGGTCATTGTGGCTCCCGGCTCTCACTCACCACAAACGGCAAGGCTTATCCCTGCAAGGACGATCCAAACCGCATTGTAAAGCGTGTACGGTATATCTGCTACGGCAAAACCCGCAAGCAAACGGAATGTGACGGTCAGACCGGGTACACGGCACATACCCTTGACGGCATCATTGATAAGGTGGTGCGACAGATCTTTGAGCGTATGAAAGCTGTCCCCAAAAGTGAGATCGTCAATATCCGATACAAAGAAAAGATGGAGGAACGGAAAGCGCTGCTCCGCAGCATCCGGGCCGAACATACAAAAGTATCTGCCGAGCTGAATATGCTGAAGGCCGAGGTCATTAAATCCCTGCGCGGCGAAAGTGCTTTTTCGCAGGACTTGCTCGGCTCTCTGATTTCTGACTGTGAGACAAAATGTCTCGAAGTTCAGCAGCAGCTTGAGGCGGCGCAACTGGCCTATGACGAAGGACAGGCTGTGCTGGAACACTTGAACGCCCAATACGATGACATTATCTCTTGGGCTGATATGTACGACACCGCCAGCATGGAGGCAAAGAAAATGATCGTCAACTGCCTTATCAAGCGGGTGGAGGTCTACCGGGACTACAAGTTGCATATCGACTTTAACATTGACTTTGAGCAGTTCAGCATGGGCATGGACATCGTTGCCATCGCTGCATAAAGCAAAAACCCCACTTCCGAAGAAGTGAGGTTTTCGTTCACAATCTCTTGGTGATGGTGGAGATAAGCGGGATCGAACCGCTGACCTCTTGAATGCCATTCAAGCGCTCTCCCAGCTGAGCTATACCCCCGAATTGCTCGACGGAGGGGTTTTCTCTGTCGAAAATTCGGATGTGTGATATTTAATTGATGAATATGGTCGCTCGGATGTGGGTGCGTGTAAATCTGTCCTCGCTCCCAGCTGAGCTATACCCCCATATTTGGTTGGCTGTCTCACACAGCTTTTGCATTATATCAGGATATGGCGGGTTTGTCAAGAGGTATTTTTCGTTTTTTCGGTATTTTTTACGGGAGGCAGACTTCTATCATTTTTTCCAGCGCGGCGGCGGTTTTTTCCAGTTCCAGGGACGGCTCGCCCTGCCCGGGCAGCCAGGGGACATGGATAAAGCCCACCTTCGTTTCGGTTCCGGCGAAGCGGTGGAGCAGCGAATACAGCACATCGTTGCACACAAAAGCCCCTGCGCTGTTGGAAACCGTGGCAGGGAAGCCCGCCTGGGCGGCGGCCTGGGCCATGGCGGTCACATTCACCGTGGAAAAATAGGCCGCCGGGCCGTTCACTTCCACAAATTCTCCCCGAGGCTGGTTGCCGGCGTTGTCGGCGATGCGGGCGTCCCGGATGTTGACGGCGATGCGCTCCGGGGTCACGGCGGCCCGGCCGCCGGCCTGTCCCACGCACAAAATCACATCCGGCCGGAGCCGTTCGGCTGCTTCCGCCGTCAATGCGGCGGCGCGGCCAAAAATGGTGGGAATTTGCAGCTTGTACAGGGTAAACTGCCCCACCTGCGCCGGCAAAAGGCGCACTGCCTCCCAGGCGGGGTTGATGTCCGCGCCCCCGAAGGGGTCAAATCCGGTAATCAGCAGTTTTTTCACGGCAATTCCTCCTCACACAGCAAAAGGCCCAGAATTTTGTCGTCCGTCAGGGCGGGGCTGCTGTAAGCCCCCTCCAAAATGGCGTCCACATTTTCAGCGCTATTCTCAATTTCCTTGGCATAAAGCTGGGCAGTCTGCACAAAATCGCCCCCCAGCGCCCGCACCAGCAGGCAGGAGAGAATCACCAGCTTTGTCCGCCCCACCAAATCAAAATCGGAAATGGCTTGCAGATGATACCGCTCCACCCCATACCGGGCCAGAATCCGCAGCCGGTCATCCCAGATGCCTCCGGCTGCGTTTTCCAGGCGGGAGCGCCAGGTGTCCGTGAGAATTTCCAGTCCCTTGTAAAAATCAATCAACTCCCGGGCGTCAGCAGGGCGAGCCAGACTCTTTCCGAAAGCCAGCGCCGCTTCTTCATCCCAGCTGCTTTCGCCGCCGTCCAACAGGCTCTGGGCGTGATAGCCATACAGCAGCGCCAGCGCCAGACTTTCCCGCACCGGGCGGCACCGGTCAGAGAGAATTTCCACCATGACCTGCCGGGTTTCCAGCAGAATTTCCATGTCTGCCGGGTCGTAATCCGGGGCCTCCCCGCCGGGCACTTCCCGGCAAATCCAATGACTGTCCCGGTTTTCAAAAATCATCCGGGCGGCCTCCGGGCAGGACAGCTCCAGCCCCCGCTCCACGAAATCGCCGTAGTCATGGGTCAGGCGGGGGAAATCCCGGCAGGTCTGGCACAGCGCCTCGTGCCCCAGCTCCGCCTGAACGCGGCACAGGCCGTCTGGGCGCCACATGGGGCAGCGGCCGTCGGTGACGGTGAGATACCAGTCTCCGTCCTCTTGCCGGAGAAAACGGCGCAAATCCTCTCCCAGCGGGCCGGGAAGCGCGCGGTAGCGCCCGGCGGTGTCCTCATCCACCAGCACCTCCCATTCCTTGCAGCAGCTGTCGGGGCAGGCACCTGCCAGACAGGAAAAATGTTCAAAATAAGCAGGATAACGCAGAATCACAACGGCTTCCCCCTTTCTTTTTCCCAATTGTAGCATACCCTGCGGCAGAAAACAACGGCTTTTGCGCCGGAAACAAGAGATTTTGGAATTTTTCAAATTTTGTAGCGTTACAATTGATGTGAGACTAAGTGAATAGAAAAAAGCGATTGAGTTTGTTAGAATAAAGTCACCACAACCCAAGTCTAACGAAAGGAACTCAATCGCCATGGTTATAGTAACAGATGTTAAGCAGAAAAACAA
>JBGVGH010000035.1:0-8600 GCA_045121575.1 Faecousia sp. | reverse complement strand
TCATTCAATCGAGGAGGGATTTCTATGATTGATAAAACGAATGAACGGAACGCTTTTTTTAAGCAGACTGTTCTAATAAAGCTACTTGTACTTGTCCTGGCGTTTGTTGGGTGCTTTGGCATAGTACAAGTATTGACCGCTCCAGCTCATGCGGCGATAAGTATTGCAGCTATTTGCCCTAGTTGCGGCGGTACAATGAAAGCTAGTACGAGTGGTTGTAAAACAACTTGGAGATGTAACTCCTGCTTGCTTACGACAGTAGATACATCGCACAGCTATGCGGCGGCAACTTGTACTGCTCCTCAAACCTGTACAAAATGTGGTGCAACTACTGGTTCTGCTTTGGGGCATGACTATTCTGGGACATAAAAAGCCCTGCCGGATGAAATTCTCCGGCAGGGCTTCCGTATTTTATTGGTTGTCTTTTTCAATATCCTGAATCATGGGTGTCTTTTTGTAGTAGGTGAAAGCATAATGGGCAAAGGCCACCAGCATAAATCCGGCATCCACCACACAGATGACCAGAGCCACGGTGGAGGTCAGGTGATTATTCAGCAGCACCATGAGAATCAGGCTGACAAACAGCACGGTGGTGCAGACCTTGCCGGTCATCAGCGCGCCTTTGAGCATTTTTCCCTTGCGGTAGTTGACAAGACCTGCAATGAGCTGAAAGCTCTCCTTGATGACAAACAGCGCGAGTAACGACCACAGCACGGGGTAATCCTTCGCCATGCAGACCATCAGGGTGAACTGGGTGGCCTTGTCAGCAATGGGGTCGAGAACCTTGCCCACGGTGGAAATCATATTAAAGTGGCGGGCAATCTTGCCGTCGACCAAATCGGTCAGGCAGGAGAGCGCGAGAATCCCGGCGGACAGGGCATAATCCCAGGCTGTTTCCGCATTCAGGAAAATCACCATATAGACCGGAATCAGAATCAATCGGAACAGACTGAGCAGATTCGGGATGGTGAATATTTCTTTTTTCCAGTCCTTCATAATGGTGAAGCCTCCAATGGTATTTAAACCATATTATAGGACATGGAGCGGCAGAAATCAAGAGATTCTCTTAGAAAAATTACCGGCTCTGCCGATGCTGACTTTCCTGCAGGTTCACCGCCAGGGGATATTGCAGGGCGAGGTTTTTCCAGGTGATTTTGTCCACCGCACCGGTTTGGGGCAGACCGCTCATGTATTGGAAGGAGGCGATGGCATCTGCGGTGGCGGCGTCCAGAACGCCGCTGAGGCCCGGGGCGATGATGCTGCTGTGGATTTGGGCAATGGTGGTGAGCATCGCCTGAATCAGCAGCACATAGGGGTGGCTGTCGCCCCGGCGCAGCACCTGATTGGGATTGAGAATCAGCTGCAATGGAAATGCGGGGAGCAGCCGGACGCTGGCCTCGTCGTAGACTGCCACAATCCGCTCCCAGGTCAGGCTGTCGGCCACTCCCGTAATGGGAAGATTGTATTTCCGCTGGAAGGCAGACACGGCATTCCGGGTCTGGCTGCCGAAAATGCCGTCTGGAATGACCCGCAGCAAATCCGCGTCATCCTCCGCCAGCACCCGCAGCATGGTCTGCAGGCTGCGCACCGGCTGCCCAACAAAGGATTCTCCCGGTCTCATCGTACCACCTCCTGTCTGACGGGGTCTGTGCTGCCCGTTTGCAGATTTTCGCCGGGAAACTGGGTCAGGGTAGAGGTGCGGGCATAGCGGGTGCGGTTGGAAGAACCGGGGGTGTTTGGCTGGGGGAAGGTGACCTCGCTGCGCAGCGTCAGGTTTTCAATCCCGGAGAACTGGTCATAAATTTCGTCCCAGGTTTGCGCATCCACTGCTCCGGTGATGGGCAGCCCGAAAAAACGCTGGGCAGCCCGCACGGCTTCTGCGGTGCGGGGGCCGAAGATGCCGTCGACCGCCACGGAGGGAATTTCGTCAATGTACTCTGCCAGCACTGCCAGCATATATTGCAGGTGGCGTACCTTGTCGCCCCGGTCGCCCTGGGAGATGGGGTCGGGATACTGCCAGTTGATGCTGTAAAACTGCTGCCCCAGGCTGCGCAGCTCCGAAAGCCGGGTCACGGCGGTGTACAGGCGCACCAGGGCATACCAGGTGGCTTTGCCCACCACTCCGTCCACATCCAGCCCAAAAATCCGCTGAAACGCCCGGACAGAGGCTTCCGTGCGGCTGCCGAAAATACCGTCCACGGAAGCCAGCTTCGGAATGGCGGGATAGTTCTGGGAAATGCGGTTCAGGGAAACCTGCACCACCACCACATTCGGCCCGGTGCTGCCCCGGCGCAGGGGCGTGCCGGGATAAGAGGGGGAAAGGGTACGGATGGGGGCGTTGTTGACAATTTCAAAATTGCCGTAATAGCTACGGAGAATCTCCACGGAGCTCAGCCCCTGCAGGGCCAGATTCTGGCTGCCCCATTGGCTCAGACCTTCGCAGGTGACGGTGGTGCCGTTGCAGAATTTGGCGGCCAGCGGCTCCACAAAGCCGGGGCGTCGCAGATAGTCGTTGAACAGCTCATCCACCAGCCGGGAGATATTTTCAAAAAAGCTGCGCCCGTTGACAAAGGCCTGGTCAATGGCAGTGGAGCTGGTGATTTCAAAATCATAGCCCCGGCTGCGGTAGAACTCCGTGTAGACCCGGTTCAGGGCAAAGGAGACAATGGCCAGAATATTGGCCCGCAGGGCGCTTTCCTCCCAGGTGGGATAAATTTCGCTGGAGGCCACATTTTTGACATAGTCCGAAAAGGGGACGGTCACATTGGCAGCCTGGGCACCCGGCGACCCCAGATGCACGGTGATGCTCTCCGGTACAAAAGGAATAACGGTGGGCATAGTTCCTCCTTACAGGTTCTGCGGCGGCGTTTGAAAAACCACCGTTTTGTCCCAGGCAGAGGGCAGTTCCGACAGCGGAATCAGCTCCAGATTCAGCCGGGTGCGCACATTGGGAAACACTTGCAGGTTTTCACTTTCCACCTGCTCAAAGCCTTCCAGCCGGGCGTAGACATTCACGGGGGTAAAGGGCACCACTCCGGTGTTGGGTGTCTGCCCCGCAGCCAAATCCGGCACGGGAATGGGAATCGGCTCAATGGCGCCGTTTCGGTTGGTCAGCCGCATGGCAAGGGCGGTGCCGTCGGTGGCAGTAACGGTGACGGCCACATTTTCCAGAGGAATCTGTGCAAGGCTGGTGTAAGCCAGCACATCTATGTATCCGGTATCGGGCAGAGAAATCCACTCCTTTCGGTCATTTCTGGATAGTCTATGCCGCCGCCGGAAAAAATGTGCTTTCTTTAAAGAAAGCGCCGGGCGTTTTCGATGTTCACGCACTGCCGGTCCAGCAGCTTCTGCGTCAGCTGGACGACCTGGCAGTCGCTGCTGTCAGCCCGGTGCAGATTTTTCGTGCCGAGAATCATGCCCCGGGTGTTGCCCTGAATCAGCATGCCCGCAATTTTGGAATCCACTTCGCCGCTGGCCAATCGGGCGCGGGACATCATGTCTGCCATCTTGCGAATGCCGGGATTCAAATTGGCCAGATGCCAGCCCCGCTGTTTGGCCAGAGCCAGCGTTTCCTTTTCCATTGCGTCATACTGCGCCAGTTCTTCCTTCAGCTCCTGCTTCAGACCCGGGCGCACCGCCTTTTGCTGAACGCTGCGGATGCCGGTTTGCCCCATTTGAGTAGTATGGAGCACGGCGGTGAGCAGCTGTTTGCTGTCTTTCATGGTTCATCCCCCTGTTTCAGTATGACCGGGAAACGAAAAATCATACGCACACCCGGGCATCAAAGCGCATATCCTTTCAGCGGAAAGGAAAGTGATGCCCATGAGCGCAATTGCCGGAGCAGTAAATCTGCCCGTCAGCGAAGAAGCGGAAAAAACAATGCTGCAAACCATGAAGCGCCGCGGCCCGGATGCGGAAAGTGTTTACCGTCAGAAGGAATGCACCCTTCTGCACACAGACCGGCACGGTGTCCGCGGATATGTGGAAATGCCGGAACTTGATTGGAATGGTGAAAGATATGTACTCAGCTTCGACGGGACGGTGTTCAACCGGGAGGAACTGTGCCACGAACTTCATGAAAGCCGGAACTTGAGCGACGGCGCGTTGGTGCTGCGGGCGTATGCGGCCTGGAAAGAGGAAATGCTGGAGAAAATCAACGGGGTTTTTGCTCTGGCGATTTTTGAGGAAAAAACAGGAACGCTCTTCTTGGCACGGGACAGAATCGGCGTGAAACCGCTGTTTTACATGGAGCATGAAAATGGGCTGCTCTTTGCCTCAGAAATGAAAACCATTCTGAGCTACCCCGGTGTCCGGGCGGAGCTGGATGGGGAAGGGGCTGCGGAAATTCTGCTGCTGGGGCCGGGAAGAACACCGGGCAGCGGTGTGTTTTACAATATGCGGGAAATCCGCCCGGGCTATTGCGCCGTGTATCAGGGGGGCAACCTGCGGTTGCGCCGCTACTGGCAGTTGACAGACAGGATTCACGAAGATTCTCTGGAGGAAACAGCGGAAAAAGTGGCGTATCTCCTGAAAGATGCCACAAAACGCCAGATGAAAGCGGAAACGCCGGTGGGTGCCATGCTCTCCGGCGGGCTGGATTCCAGCCTGGTCTGTGCCATTGCATCCCGGCTTCTGGATGCCCGGGGCGAGCAACTGATCACCTTCTCCGTGGACTATGCGGACAGCGAAAAGTATTTTACCCCCGGCTTCTTTCAACCCAGCCGGGATACGGATTTCGTCCGCATCATGCAGGAGGTGCTGGACAGCCACCACCGCTGGACGGTGCTGTCGCCGGAGGAACTGGTCAACAATCTGGCTGACGCCACCATCGCCCGGGACCTTCCTGGTATGGCGGATGTGGACAGCTCTCTGCTGGCGTTCTGCGCCGGCATGAAGCAGCACACGGATGTGGTGCTGTCGGGGGAGTGTTCGGATGAGATTTTCGGCGGCTATCCCTGGTACCGGGAGCAGGAGATGCGCAATTACGATGGCTTTCCCTGGGCACAGACCACGGCGCAGCGGGCGTCCCTTGCAGAACCGTGGATATTCCGGGACATCCAGCCGGAGGAATTTGTCCACAGCCGGTATACCGATACCATCCGGGAAAGCGACATTCTGCCGGAAAACACCGCCGTTGACCGACGGACAAAGGAACTGGTGAATCTGAATTTTGCCTGGTTCATGCAGACACTTCTTGACCGGGGAGACCGGATGAGCGCCTGGCACGGGCTGGATGTGCGGATGCCTTACTGCGATTACCGCATTGCGGAATACCTCTACACCGTTCCCTGGAGCATGAAGGATTACCGGGGGCAGGAAAAGGGACTGCTGCGGTATGCCCTGCGGGATATGCTGCCAGGGAGTGTGCTCTACCGGAAAAAAAGCCCCTATCCCAAGACCTATGACCCCCGGTATGAGGAAATGGTGACGCAGCTGCTGCAAGCGCTGCTGCAGCAGAAGGACGCGCCCCTTTTTGCGCTGGTGCGCAGGGAAAAGCTGCAATCGCTGATGCAAGAGCCCTTCGCCTGGCCCTGGTATGGGCAGCTCATGCGCCGGCCCCAGACCATTGCCTATATGCTACAAATCAATTTCTGGCTGGAACATTATTCCGTGCGAATTAAATAATTGACGATAAGCCCAAAATATGATAAACTAAAGCCGAATTAAATCCCAAGAACTGAGGTAATCATATATGAGAAAGACCAAAATCATCTGCACCATTGGCCCTTCCAGCCAGAATGAGGAAACCCTGACTGCCATGTGTCTGGCGGGCATGAATGTCTGCCGGCTGAACTTTTCCCATGGCGACCATGCGGAGCAGCAAAACAAAATCGACCTGATTAAGCGTGTCCGGGAAAAGCTGAATATGCCCATCGCCATCATGCTGGACACCAAGGGCCCGGAGTATCGCATCGGCACCTTTGCCAACGAGCAGGTGACGGTCAAAGCAGGGGACACCTTCTCCTTCACCACCGATGATATCGAGGGCGACGAAACCCGGGTTTCCGTCAACTACAAGGGCCTGCTCAAGAATCTGTCCGTGGGCGACCGCATTCTGGTCAACAACGGCCTGGTGGTTTTTGAAGTGGCAAAGATTCAGGGAAGCAACGCCATCTGCACCGTCATCACCGGCGGCGCGATGAGCAACCGTAAGAGCATGAGCTTCCCAAACAAGGTGATGAGCGGCCCCTACCTGTCCGAGCGGGATAAGGCAGACCTGCTGTTCGGCATTGCCAACGATGTGGACTTTGTGGCGGCTTCCTTCGTGTCCAGAAAGGAAGATTTGGAGGAGCTGCACGCATTCCTGGATGCAAACGGCGGCAGCAACATCGACATCATCGCCAAAATTGAGAACCGGGCCGGTGTGGATAACATCGAGGAAATCTGCCAGCTGTGTGAGGGCATCATGATTGCCCGTGGCGACTTGGGCGTGGAGATTCCCTTCGTGGAGGTTCCGGCCGTGCAGAAGCTGCTGATTCGCAAGTGCCGCCTGCTGGGCAAGCGGGTCATCACCGCCACCGAGATGCTGGAAACCATGATTTACAACCCCCGTCCCACCCGTGCCGAGATTTCCGATGTGGCCAACGCCGTTTATGACGGCAGTTCCGCAGTCATGCTCTCCGGCGAATCCGCTGCCGGCAATTACCCGGTGGAGGCGGTGAAGGCAATGGCGGAAATCGCTGCCTATACCGAGATGCACACTTCTTACAAAAAGCGCTTCCTCAACTCTGAGTTCCAAATCCAGAACACGCTGGATGCCATTTCCCACGCCACCTGCGCCATGGCCATCGATGTGGATGCCAAGGCCATTGTGGTCAGCTCTGTTTCCGGTAAGACGGCCATGATGGTCAGCCGTTTCCGCTGCCCCATGCCCATCATCGGCATGACCACCGACCCCAAGGTGTGGCGCAAGCTGGCACTGAGCTGGGGCGTTTATCCCGCGCTGACGGAGCAGGTTTCCTCCATGGATGTGATGTTCTATCATGCCCTGTCCGCAGCCAAGAGCATTCTGGGCCTGGAAAAGGGCGACCATGTAGTGCTCACCGGCGGCCCCATCAATGGCAAGCGGGGCAATACCAACACCATCAAGGTGGAAGAAATTCAGTAATAACAAAACCCCAGGAACCGGGATGCTTTTCCGGCTCCTGGGGGATTTTTCTATTTCAATCCGAGAAGAAAAATTCCATGGTATAGTCCAGAACCTCCCGCAGCTTGCTGGGGTTCCGGAACATGTGGTCCGCATTTTCAATGCTGAGAAAATCGATGCCGTTTTGATCCGCGAAGGCCTCCACTTCGTCGTGGGAAACCAGCTCATCTTTCGTTCCGTGGAGAATGAGCAGATTTTCCGTCAGCTGAGAATAATCCCACTTGGAAAGGTCATTTTCTTCCAGCTGGCCCACGAATCGGGCGGAAATCTTCATTTTCCGCTCAAAGCCCAGCACTGCGTCCTTCTTTGCCAGCAGGTCAAGCTGGTTTGTGGCGGCCAGGTCCCGCTTCAGAATTTCCCCCATTCCCACGGCGGGGCAGCGAAGCAAAGTTTTCTCAAATGCGCAGCCCTCCCGGTGCAGGCGCAGCAGGGCAAGATACCCGCCAAAGCTGTTGGCAAAGCAGAACAGCCGCTGGGCCTGCAATTCCGTTCTGGCATACCCCATGACGGTGTCCAGATACAGCAGGCAGTCCTCCAAATCCAGCTTCTGCTTTACATCGTTTCCGTGGCAGGGCAGGTCGAAGGAGAGAATGGCGGCGTCCTTGCGCACCGGCAGCAGGGTCTGCGCCAGCTTTTCGGTGGCGGCGTTGTCCTTATTGCCGCCGAAGCCGTGGCAGGAGATGACCACATCCGAAAAGGTGTGGCTATCGCCGGTGCAGAGCTTGCATTTGATGCTCAGCCCCGGACGGGTAATATCAAAGTATTTGACTTTCATGCAGTTGCCTTTCCTGTTCCTTTTGTTTTCATGGTGCGGCGGAAGAAGGTGAAGAAGGAAATGGTGGTGACGGTTGCGGCGATGATGTCCGACACCGGTTCTGCCAGAAATACCGCCTGCGCCTGATTGGAGAGGATTTGGGGCAAAATATAAATCATGGGAATCAGCAGAATCAGCTTCCGCAGCACCGCCATGAACAGGCTGGTTTTGGCCTGTCCCAAAGCGACAAAGGCCTGCTGGCAGCTGATTTGGAAGCCCACGGAGAAGGAGCCTGCCAGGAAAATCCGCAGCGCCCAGCCGGTGTAGTCCACCAGCGCTTTGTCATTGGTGAAGATACCTGCAAAGAAGCCGGGTGCGAGCATCAATAGCAGCCAGAACACCGCCGTGTAGCATACGCAGACGGTAAACTGGCAGTAAAAGGCTTCCTTTACCCGCTCAAGTTTTCCGGCGCCGTAGTTATAGCTCGTGATGGGCTGGCCGCCCTGGCAGATGCCGTTGAGGGGCATGGTAACAAACTGGTTCACGGAGGTCAGCACTGTCATGGCACCCACGGCCACATCGCCGCCGTAGCGGGACAGGCTGGAAGTGAAGCAGACGGACAAAATGCCCTCTGTGCCCACCATGACGAAGCTGGAAACACCCAGCGCCAGGCAGGGGAGAATAACGCCCGCCCGCAGG
>JBGVGH010000034.1:0-1604 GCA_045121575.1 Faecousia sp. | reverse complement strand
CATTGTAGGGCGAGGTCTTGACCTCGCCGACCTGTATCGTAATCAACAGTTCTATGCAAGACAGCAGGAACTCCCCCCAGTTGTCATCCTGAGCGGAGCGTAGCGGAGTCGAAGGATCTCGTGGGGAAAGGTGAGATTCTTTGACTCGCCTTCGGCTCGCTCAGAATGACACACTTGTTTGCTCTTGAGCGGTGGGGTCAAGACCCCACCCTACAATGAGGTGGTGGAATCAGCTCGACCAACCCCAATTTATCGTTCCATCTGTTCACACTTTTGCCAGGGACGCGACCGCTTCTTTCAGCCGCTGCATGGCCTTTTCCACGGTGCTGCGGGGGCAGGCCAGCACCACCCGCTGGAACTGTTCCGCGCATTGGCCGAAAATGCTGCCGGTGTCCAGCCACAGCCGGGCCTTGTGCAGAATCAAATCGTCCAGCTGCTCCTTTGTCAGCCCCAGGCCGGAGCAGTCCAGCCAGGCCACATAGGTGCTTTCCGGCTCCACCAGCCGGATTTGGGGGATGTTTTCCCGCAAATAATCCCGCACATAACTTAGATTTCCCTGAATATAGGTCTTGCACTGTTCAAACCAGGCCTCTCCCCCGTTGTAGGCAGCCCGGCAGGCAATAACGCCCAGCATATTCGGCTCCCGGATGGCGGCAGCTTCCAGCTTGGCCTTGAAAGCCTCCCGCAGCCGCTGCCCGGGGATGAAAATATTGGAGGTGCGCAGTCCCGCCAGATTGAAGCTTTTGGAAGGAGAGGTGCAGACCACGGTGCTGTTTTCCAGATGGGGACAGGCTTTCAGGAAAGGCGTGTGGGGATGGCCCGGGTAGGAAAAATCGCTGTGCAGCTCATCGGAAACCACGGTAAGGTGGTATTTTTCCGCCAGAGCGCCGATTTTTTGCAGCTCGTCCGGCTTCCACACCCGGCCCACCGGGTTGTGGGGATTGCACAGGAGTAACAATTTTACATCATTATCCCGGATTTTATTCTCCAAATCCTGGAAATTCAAATCATATCGTCCATTTTCATAAATCAGCGGACACTCCACCAGACGGCGGTTGTTCAGCCGAATCACATCATAAAAGGGGTAGTAGACCGGAGGCATCAGCAGCACCCCATCCCCCTCCTTGGTGGCCGCCCGGACGGTGGCCGCCAGCGCCGTGTCGGAGCCGGGGGTATGCACCATCCACTCCCGCTTCACTTCCCAGCCGTGACGGCGGGCAAACCAGCTGTGCACCGCCTCAAAATAGCTTTCATCAATCAGGCCATAGCCAAAAATGCCAAACTCCACCGCCTCCCGCAGCGCGTCCTGCACACACGGAGGTGCCTTGAAATCCATATCTGCCACCCACATGGGGATGGTATCCATGGGATACCCGCTCTGGGGGATGGAATCAAATTTGGTACAGCCGGTGCCAAACCGGTCGATATATTCATCAAAAGAAACCGACATAAGCCGCCTCCTGTTCTTAGGTGTACTAGTACAGTTATGATACCGCGAGAAGCGCTGTTTGTCAATACGCAGTTTCTGGAATTTTTCCCGCCGCCGGGATGGGAAGGCGGGAGTTGCGATATTCCTATTGTAGGGGGGGGGGGGGGGGGGGGGG
>JBGVGH010000033.1:0-53244 GCA_045121575.1 Faecousia sp. | reverse complement strand
TTGCCAAAATAACACCAACTAAACCCGGCGGTGGCACCCATTTTTTGGGACCCACCAAACGGAATTTCCCTCTTGACACCGCAGCCCGATTCTGCTATAATCTTCCCCGGCCATTCGGAGGGCATCGGATTTCCCTGCGATTTTGGCCTTTCTTTCTGACAAAATAAGGAGATAACATGATGAAAAAGCTGAATGTCAACTTGATCAACCCCACCGGCAGCCCCGACTTTTCTGCCCGTGTTTCTTCTTCTCTTTTGGCCCCTGGCCTCAGTGCCTTTAATATTCCCAATTTGACTGTTTTTCCCGGCTTTTGTGATGTGCATGTGCATTTCCGCGAGCCGGGCTTTTCTTATAAAGAGACGATTTACTCCGGTTCCCGCGCCGCTGCCCGGGGCGGCTACACCGCGGTATGCACCATGCCCAACCTGAACCCGGTGCCCGACAGCCCGGAGGCTCTGGGCCGCCAACTTTCTCTGATTGAGGATACTGCCTGCATCCATGTCTATCCCTACGGCGCCATCACCCAGGGCGAAAAGGGCGAGGCTCTGGCAGAGTTGGAAGCCATGGCACCCCAGGTGGCAGGCTTCTCCGACGACGGCCGGGGTGTGCAGTCGGAGGAGATGATGCGCCGGGCCATGGAGCGGGCCAAAGCGCTGGGCAAGCCCATCGTTGCCCACTGTGAGGTCAACGAGCTGCTCCGGGGCGGCTACATTCACGACGGCGACTACGCCCGGCAGCACGGCCACCGGGGCATTTGCAGTGAAAGCGAATGGGGGCAGATTGCCCGGGATTTGCGTCTGGCGGAAGAAATCGGCTGCAAATACCATGTCTGCCACATTTCCACCAAAGAAAGCGTGGAACTGATTCGGCAGGCCAAGAAACGGGGCGTGGATGTGACAACCGAAACCGCCCCCCACTACCTGGTGATGGATGACAGCATGCTTCAGGAGGACGGACGGTTCAAAATGAACCCCCCCATCCGCAGCCGGGAGGACCGGGACGCCCTGGTGCAGGGCATCATCGACGGCACCATCGACATGATTGCCACCGACCACGCCCCCCACTCCGCCGAGGAAAAGGGCCGGGGTCTGGAAAAAAGTGCCTTTGGTGTGGTAGGACTTGAAACTGCCTTCCCCATGATGTACACTTATTTTGTAAAAACGGGCATCATCACCATGGAGCGGCTGATGGAGCTGCTGGTGACCAATCCCCGCAGCCGTTTTAACCTGCCCCTGGGCACGGATTTCTCCCTGTGGGATTTAAGCGAAGCATACGAAATTGACCCGGCGGACTTTGTTTCCATGGGCAAGGCAACCCCCCTGGCAGGCTGGAAGGTGTATGGAAAATGCATCGCCACCGTCTGCGACGGCAAACTGGTTTACAACGCAATTTGACATAGATTAGAGGAGGACAACCACAATGGCAAAACGCACGGACATTAAGAAAATTCTCATCATCGGCTCCGGCCCCATCGTCATCGGCCAGGCGGCTGAATTTGACTACGCCGGCACCCAGGCCTGCCTGGCGCTGAAGGAGGAGGGCTATGAGGTGGTGCTGTGCAACAGCAACCCCGCCACCATCATGACCGACACCATCATCGCTGACAAGGTCTATATGGAGCCGCTGACTCTGGAATACATCGCCAAAATCATCCGCTACGAGCGTCCCGACGCCATCATCCCCGGCATCGGCGGCCAGACCGGCCTGAACCTGGCCATGCAGCTGGAGAAAAAGGGCATTCTGAAAGAGTGCCGGGTAAAGCTTTTGGGCACTTCCAGCCGCTCCATCGAGCAGGCGGAGGACCGGGAGCTGTTCAAGGAGCTGTGCCAGTCCATCGGCGAGCCGGTTATCCCCTCCGAAATCACCTATTCCATCGAGGAAGCCAAGGCCGCGGCCCTGCGCATCGGCTATCCCGTGGTGCTGCGTCCCGCCTTTACCCTGGGCGGCACCGGCGGCGGCTTTGCCTACAACGAGGAAGAGCTGGTGGAAGTGGGCATGAATGCCTTCAAGCTCTCCCCCGTCCATCAGGTGCTGGTGGAAAAGTCCGTCAAGGGCTACAAGGAAATCGAGTTTGAGGTCATGCGGGACTCCAATGACCATGCCATCACCATCTGCGGCATGGAAAACATCGACCCCGTGGGCGTCCACACCGGCGACTCTCTGGTGGTCGCCCCCATTATGACCTTGAGCCCCGAAGACGAAAAAATGCTCAACGATTCCGCCATCAAGCTGATTCGGGAGCTGAAAATTGAGGGCGGCTGCAATGTGCAGTTTGCCCTGAACCCCAATTCCTCGGAATACTACCTCATTGAGGTCAATCCCCGGGTTTCCCGCTCCTCCGCCCTGGCTTCCAAGGCTTCCGGCTATCCCATCGCCCGGGTCACCGCCAAAATCGCGGTGGGCATGAGCCTGGAGGACATCAAAATTGCCAACACCAACGCCGCTTTTGAGCCGAGCCTGGACTATGTGATTGCCAAGCTGCCCCGCTTCCCCTTCGACAAGTTCGCCTCCGCCACCAACCTGCTGGGCACCCAGATGAAGGCCACCGGCGAAGTGATGGGCATCGGCTCCTCTCTGGAGGAGTGCCTGCTCAAGGGCGTGCGCTCTCTGGAAATCGGTGCCTGCCACTTCCACCTGCCCAAATTTGATTCCATGGCCACGGGCGAGCTGCTGGATTATATCCGCCAGTTCCGGGACGACAACATTTTCGCCGTGGCGGAATTGCTGCGCCGGGGCACTTCCGTGGCAGAGCTCAGCCAAATCACCCAGATTACCCCCTACTTCCTGGAGGCCATCGCGCGCATCGTGGCCATGGAGAAAAAGGTGGCTGCCAGCCGGGATTTGGAAGTGCTGAAGGAAGCCAAGCACATGGGCTTCAGCGACAAGTTCATCGCAAAGCTGTGGGGTGTGAAGGAAATCGAGGTCTACAACCTGCGGAAGGAAAACGGCCTGTTCCCCGTCTTCCGCATGGTGGATACCTGCCACACCGGTGCCTATATCCCCTACTTCTACTCCTCTTATCAGGGTGAAAACGCCTCCCGCCTGACCAACCGGAAGAAAATCGTGGTGCTGGGCGCCGGCCCCATCCGCATCGGCCAGGGCGTGGAATTTGACTACTCCACCGTCCATGCCGTCATGACCATCCGCAAGGCCGGCTATGAAGCCATCATCATCAACAACAACCCCGAAACCGTGTCCACCGACTACACCACCGCCGACAAGCTGTACTTTGAGCCGCTGACGGTGGAGGATGTGATGAACATCATCGAATTTGAAAAGCCCGACGGCGTGATTGCCTCCCTGGGCGGTCAGACCGCCATCAACCTGGCCCAGCCGCTGGCTGACCGGGGTGTGAAAATCATCGGCACCGGCTGCGACGCCATCGACCGGGCCGAGGACCGCAACGCCTTTGAAAACCTGCTGAACGAATTGGACATCCCCAGAGCCAAGGGCAAGGCCGTAACAAAGCTGGAAGACGGCGTTGCCGCCGCCCGTGAAATCGGCTACCCCGTGCTGGTGCGTCCCTCCTTCGTGCTGGGCGGCCGGGCCATGCAGATTGTGGCCAACGAAAAGCAGCTGCGCCACTACCTGCGCACCGCCGTGGAAATCGACGAGGACAAGCCCGTGCTGGTGGACAAGTATATTGAGGGCCGCGAGGTGGAAATCGACGCCATCTGCGACGGCATCAATGTGTTTGTGCCCGGCATCATGGAGCTGGTGGAACGCACCGGTGTTCACTCCGGCGACTCCATCTCCGTCTATCCCCCCTTCTCCATCTCCGACAAGGTCAAGGGCATCATTTTGCAGTACGCCCGGAAACTGGGTCTGGGCATTGGCATTGTAGGCCTGTTCAATGTCCAGTTCATCGTGGACAAGGATGACAATGTGTATATCATCGAGGTCAACCCCCGCTCCTCCCGCACTGTTCCTTTCCTGAGCAAGTCCACCGGCTACTCTCTGGCGGACATTGCCACCGAGGTGATTCTGGGCAAATCCCTGAAAGAGCAGGGCATTTTCGATATTTATCCTGCGGAAAAAGACCGCTTCTATGTAAAGGCTCCCGTGTTCTCCTTCAACAAAATCCGTGGTCTGGACGCCTATCTGTCCCCGGAAATGAAGTCCACGGGCGAAGCCATCGGCTATGACCGCACCCTGACCCGGGCGCTGTACAAGGCGCTGCAGGCTTCCGGTATGCACCTGCAGAACTACGGCACCGTCTTTGCCACCATTGCCGACAAGGACAAGGAGGAGGCGCTGCCGCTCATTCGCCGGTTCTACCAGCTGGGCTTCAACATCGAAGCCACCAGCGGCACCGCCCGGTTCCTGAAGGAAAACGGCATCCGCACCCACACCCTGCCCAAAATCAGCGACGGCAGCGACGCCATCCCCGACGCTCTGCGCCAGGGCCACATCGCCTATGTCATCAACACCCGGGACCCCGGCGACGATGCCAACGACGGCATCCAGATTCGCCAGGTTGCCACCGAGCACAATGTGACCATGTTCACCGCGCTTGACACCGTGAAGGTGCTGCTGGATGTGCTGGAGGAAACCACCCTGACCATTTCCACCATTGACGCTTAATAGCCTTCGGCCCGATATTGCTCCCTGCGGTCGCATCGATATGCACTTTGTGCCCGATATGTGCTTCCCACGCGATATGCCTTGCGAGGCATAAAGGGAGCCATATCGAATGGGCGTAAGCCCATATATCGAATGCGCCGGGCGCATATATCGAATTTGTATTCACAAATATCTCGACAGGAGGATGGGGCAATATGGCAGATGCCAAAAATCAACTCCGGGAGGAGAGCATCGATTTCGCTGTTGCCATTTCGGATGCCTGTGACCAAATCCACGGTTGCTCCGTGTATGTCAACCAGCTTTTGCGCTGCTCCTCATCCATCGGTGCCAATCTTCACGAAGCGCGGTACGCCCAAAGCAGAGCCGACTTCATCAGCAAGCTGGAAATTTCCTTAAAGGAAAGCTCTGAAACTGAATTTTGGTTGGAACTGCTGCACCGCAAAAAGAAGCTAAGTGATGCGCAGTACACCCTGTTAAGAAATCGTTGCGGCTCTATTCGCCGCAAACTGATTGCTTCCATCACCACCGTCAAAGCCAATTCTCCCTCCCAATAGCAAAATTCCATTGAAAGGAATCCGTCCCATGAAACAGAGCGTTTTTACCATTCTTTCCAACACCTCCCTGACGGACAGTGTTTATAAAATGGTGCTGGGTGGGGACACCTCCGCCATCACCGCGCCGGGACAGTTCGTGAACATTCAGCTGGACGGACTGTTCCTGCGCCGCCCCATCTCCGTGTGTGACTACGACAGAGAAACCCTGACCATCATCTACAAGGTGGTGGGCAAGGGCACCGAGAAAATGTGCCAGATGGCCGCAGGCGAGAAGCTGGACATTCTCACCGGCCTGGGCAACGGCTATGACCTCTCCCCCGCCGGCCCTGCGCCGCTGCTCCTGGGCGGCGGTGTGGGCGTGCCGCCGCTGTACCGTCTGGCCAAAGACCTGATTGCCCAGGGCAAATCCGTCACCGTGATTCTGGGCTTCAACACCAAAAGCGAAATTTTTTACGAGAAGGAATTTCAGGCACTGGGCTGCGCCGTCACCGTCACCACTGCCGACGGCAGCTACGGCGTCAAGGGCTTCGTCACCGATGCCCTGCCGGAAAACTATTCCTATTTCTACACCTGCGGCCCGGAGCCTATGCTGAAGGCCGTATACCGGGCCACTTCCACCTCCGGCCAGATGAGCTTTGAAGAGCGGATGGGCTGCGGCTTCGGCGCCTGCATGGGCTGCTCCTGCCAAACCCTCACCGGCAACAAGCGCATCTGCAAGGAAGGCCCCGTCATGCGCAAGGAGGAAATTTTATGGAAATGAATGTGAATCTTTGCGGCATTGAACTGGAAAATCCGGTGATTCCCGCCTCCGGCACCTTCGGCTACGGCTATGAATTTGCCGAATTGTACGACATCAACTGCCTTGGCACCTTCTCTTTCAAAGGCACCACGAAGGATGCCCGTTTCGGCAACCCCACCCCCCGCATTGCCGAATGCACCGGCGGCATGATTAACGCCGTGGGCCTGCAGAACCCCGGCGTGGAGCAGGTCATCGCCCAGGAGCTTCCCAAGCTGAAAAAGTGCTTCCACAAGCCGGTGATGGCCAATGTTTCCGGCTTCTCCGTGGAGGATTACGCCTACACCTGCGAAAAGCTGGACAAAGAGCCGCAGGTGGGCTGGCTGGAAGTGAATGTGTCCTGCCCCAATGTCCACGGCGGCGGCATGAGCTTCGGCACCTCCCCCGCTGCCGCGGCGGAAGTGACGGCGGCGGTAAAAAAGGTCACCAAAAAGCCTGTCATCATCAAGCTGTCCCCCAATGTCACCGACATTGTATCGATTGCGCAAGCCTGTGAGGATGCAGGTGCCGACGGCATCAGCCTGATTAACACCATGCTGGGTATGCGCATCAATCTGCGCACCCGCCGCCCCGTGATTGCCAACATCATGGGCGGCTTCTCCGGCCCGGCCATTTTCCCGGTGGCGGTGCGGATGGTGTATCAGGTTGCCCACGCGGTCAGCATTCCCGTGGTAGGCATGGGCGGCGTCAGCAGCGCTGAGGATGTGATTGAAATGATGCTCGCCGGTGCCACCGCGGTGGAGGTGGGCGCTGCCAATCTGGTAAACCCCTTTGCCTGCCGGGATATTATCCGGGATTTGCCCCGGGTTATGGAAAAATACGGAATCAACAAATTGAGTGAAATTATAGGAGGCGTAAAATAATGGGTAAGGATGTAATCGTTGCGTGCGACTTTGCTTCTGCGGAAGCCACCTTCGCATTTCTGGACAAATTCACCGGAAGAAAGCCCTTTGTGAAAATCGGCATGGAGCTGTATTATGCCGAAGGCCCCGCCATCGTGCGGGAAATCAAGGCCCGTGGCCACAAAATTTTCTTGGACCTGAAGCTGCATGACATTCCCAACACCGTGAAGAAGGCCATGGCCGTTCTCTCCGGCCTGGATGTGGACATCACCAACCTCCACGCCGCCGGTACCACCGCCATGATGCAGGCCGCTCTGGAGGGCCTGACCCGGCCCGACGGCACCCGTCCCCTGCTGATTGCCGTGACCCAGCTGACCTCCACCGACCAGCAGGCCATGGAGCAGGATCTGCTCATCAAAGAGCCCATCGATGAAGTGGTCATGCACTACGCCGAAACCGCCAAGAACGCAGGTCTGGACGGCGTGGTCTGCTCCCCCCTGGAGGCAGGCAAGGTACACGACCGCTGCGGAAAGAATTTCCTCACCATCACCCCCGGTGTCCGCTTTGCCGACGGGGATGTGGGCGACCAGAAGCGGGTCATGACCCCCGCCCAGGCCAAGCTTATCGGCTCGGACTATATTGTGGTGGGCCGTCCCATCACCGCTGCCGCCGACCCCGTGGCCGCCTACGAGCGCTGCGTGGCGGAATTCGTGGATTAACCAATGCTTGTAGGGTGGGGTCTTGACCCCACCGACCAGGCTGGTTTTCGCACCATCTTCCGCTGATTCCGGGTCATTTTCCTTGCGCAGCGAATGTAGCCCGGCGTGTATTGCAACAAATCGGCGGGGTCAAGACCCCGCCCTACCATAATGGAGGATACTATGGAAAGCTACAAAAGAGAGTTTATTGAATTTTTGCAGAGTGCCGGTGTTTTGAAGTTCGGTGACTTCACCGCCAAGTCCGGCCGGAAAATCCCCTATTTCATCAACGCTGGCATGATTAAAACCGGCGACCAGATTACCAAAATGGGCGAATTTTACGCCAAGGCCTACTTTGAAAAGCTGGGCAAAAAGCAGGCTGTGCTGTATGGCCCCGCCTACAAGGGCATTTCCCTGTCCATCTCCGCCGCCGTTGCCCTGAGCAGGGAGGGGCTGAACGTTCCCTTCTTCTTCAACCGCAAGGAAGTCAAAGACCACGGCGAGGGCGGTATGTTCGTTGGCTATGTGCCCCAGGCCGGTGAAGAAGTGGTCATCATCGAGGATGTGATTACCGCCGGCACCGCCATCCGGGAGAGCATGGAAATTCTCAGCGGCCTTTCCGGCGTGAAGGTGGCCGCCACCATCATCATGGTGGACCGGAAGGAAAAGGGCCAGGGCGAAAAGGGCGCCATGCAGGAAATTGAGGAGCAGTTCGGCTTCCCCGTGTACTCCGTGGTGGATGTGTATGACATCATCGAGTATCTGGAGGAGGATCCTGCCAACGAAGAAAATGTGACCCGGATTAAGAATTATCTGGCAGTCTACGGGGCAAAAGCATGAGAAGTTTAATCAGTATTCTGGATTTTTCCGTGGCGGAGCTGGATGAACTGATCGCCACCGCCAAGGACATCATTGCAAACCCCGAAAAATATCAGGACATCTGCCGCCACAAAAAACTGGCAACATTGTTCTTCGAGCCCTCCACCCGCACCCGCCTCAGCTTTGAGGCTGCCATGCTGGAGCTGGGAGGCAGCGTCATCGGCTTCAGCGAGGCCAGCTCCTCGTCGGCTTCCAAGGGTGAGAGCATGGCAGACACCGCTAAAATTCTCTCCTGCTACGCCGATATTATGGCCATCCGTCATCCCCGGGAGGGTGCCCCCTATGTGGCGGCCAACGCCGCCAGCATTCCCGTCATCAACGCCGGTGACGGCGGGCACAACCACCCCACCCAGACCCTGGCCGACCTTTTGACCATCTCCCGGGAGATGGGACGGCTGCATGACTTGACCATCGGCCTGTGCGGCGATCTGAAATACGGAAGAACCGTGCATTCTCTCATCGAGGCCATGAGCCGGTATGAAAACATCCGCTTCGTGCTGATTTCTCCCCAGGAGCTGCGGCTGCCGGACTATATCCGCGCCGAGGTGCTGGAAAAGCAGGGTATTCCCTACGAGGAAGTCACCTCCCTGGAGGAGGCCATTCCCAGTCTGGATGTGCTGTATATGACCCGCATCCAGCGGGAGCGGTTTGATGACCCGGCGGAATACGACCGGCTGAAGAACAGCTATGTGCTGGATATGCCGAAGCTGGCCCTTGCCAAGCCGGAAATGCGGGTGCTGCATCCCCTGCCCCGGGTCAATGAAATCTCCGTGGCGGTGGACGATGACCCCAGAGCCGCCTATTTCCGTCAGGCCCTCAACGGCAAGTTCATGCGCATGGCTCTGATTCTCAAGCTGCTGGAGGAGGCCAAAAACCCCGTCAAGGAAAAGCGGGATGCGACTGGCCTGGTATATGACCGGATTTGCCGGAACCCCAAGTGCATTTGCGCCGTGGAGCAGGAGCTGCCCCACATCTTCAAGCCGTCGGAAACCGGCGACGGCAGCTACCGCTGCATCTATTGCGAAGCAAAAGCCTGATAATATGCAAAAAATCGCCCGATTCCGTTGGAATCGGGCGATTTTTTACTCTTTGAATTTGGGTTCGCAGGTCAGGTGCATGCCCAGCCGCCGGAAGGTATTCTCGTCTGCAGACGACAGCATCACGGTAGAATGCACCTCGCAGCCCCGGAGCTTCCCCAACTGCTCCAGCGCGTACTCCGCCGTGGGATTGGTGGCAGCGCTGATGGACAGGGCAATAAGCACCTCGTCGGTGTGCAGCCGGGGGTTGCGGTTGCCCAGATGGTCCATTTTCAGATGACGGATCGGCTCGATGGCCACGGGGGAAATCAGGTGCAGCTCCTCCGGCATTGTTCCCAGCGCCTTCAGGGCATTCATCAGCACCGCAGCAGAAGCGCCCAGCAGATTGGAGGTTTTGCCGGTGACAATCCGCCCGTCCGGCAGCTCAATGGCGGTAGCCGGGGCGCCGGTCTGGGCTGCCTTTTCCAGTGCCGGTGCCACCACGCGGCGGCAGGAGGGCTCTACGCCCACTTTTTTCATCAGGGTCTCCAGCTTGCGCACCGCGTGTTCGCTGCCCTTGCCCTGCTTCTGCTCGCACATGGCGGTATAATACCGGCGGATGATTTCCTGACAGGCCGCTTCCCGCACCGCCGCGTCATCGGTGATGCAGTTACCCGCCATGTTCACGCCCATGTCCGTGGGGGATTTGTAAATGCACTTGCCCAGAATCTGCTCCAGCATGGTTTCCAGCACCGGGAAAGCCTCCACATCCCGGTTGTAATTGACCGTGGTGACGCCGTAGGCATCCAGATGATAGGGGTCAATCATGTTCACATCATCCAGGTCCGCCGTAGCTGCTTCGTAGGCCAGGTTCACCGGATGGTTCAGCGGCAGATTCCAGATGGGGAAGGTTTCAAATTTGGCATATCCCGCTTTCACGCCCCGCTTATTCTCGTGATAGAGCTGGCTCAGGCAGGTGGCCAGCTTGCCGCTGCCGGGGCCGGGGGCGGTAACCACCACCAGGGGTCGGGTGGTTTCGATAAAGTCATTTTTGCCGTAGCCCTCGTCGCTGACCACATGGGCAATGTCTGTGGGATAGCCGGCGATGGCATAGTGGTGATAGACCTTCAGCCCCATGGTTTCCAGCCGGGCCTGGAAGGCTTTGGCCACGGACTGGCCGTTATACCGGGTCAGCACCACGGAGCTGACATACAGCCCCAGCTCCCGGAAAATATCCACCAGGCGAATCACATCCAAATCATAGGTGATTCCCAAATCGCCCCGCACCTTGTTTTTCTCAATGTCGTTGGCGCTGATGGCGATTACCACCTCCACCTGCTCCTTCATCTGCAGCAGCATCCGCAGCTTGCTGTCGGGCTGGAAGCCAGGCAGCACCCGGGCAGCGTGGTTGTCGTCGTACAGCTTGCCGCCAAATTCCAGATACAGCTTTCCGCCGAACTGGCTGATTCTCTGGCGGATATGCTGGGACTGGGTGGAAAGATACTTGTCGTTGTCGAATGCGGTCATGGTCATGTTGGCTCGCCTTCCTTTACAAAACTACCTGTTCATTTTACACCACCGGCTGACGAAAAGCAAGGCAATTCTGCAAATTCTGTCCGCCCTTTCTCTTGTATTCGCGATGCCCATGCAGTATAATGACTGCATCACAGGAAGGAGATATTTCCCGTGAAAATTTCCGTTTTTGATGCTGTTTTCTCCGCAGAAAGGAGTTGGAACAAATGCTTTTCCTTCTTTTGGGGCTGATATTGCTGTTTTTGGCCGTGATTTTCTTCCGTGCCCTGACTTTCAAGCCAAAGGTGCTGCCCAAGGAGGTCCCCGCCCCCATTGATTTTAACCAGGATGCCGCCGTGGATGCTCTGCAACAGCTGGTGCGGTGCAAAACCGTTTCCTGCAATGACAAAGAGCAGGAGGACGACAGGGAATTTCAGAAGCTCATTGACCTGCTGCCCCGGCTTTACCCAAATGTCTTTGCCACCTGCTCCCTTGACCGGCTTCCCGACCGGGCGCTGCTGTTCCATTGGAAGGGCCGGGAAAGCGGCGAGCCTGCGGTGCTGATGGCCCACTATGATGTGGTGCCCGCCAACGATGCCCAATGGGAAAAGCCCCCCTTTGAGGCCATTCTGGAGGACGGCGTGCTGTGGGGCCGGGGCACGCTGGACACCAAGGTGACCTTCAACGGCGTGCTGTCGGCAGCCAACCACCTGATTGGCCAGGGCTATCAGCCCCGGAACGACATCTACTTCGCCTTCTCCGGCGGAGAGGAAGTCAACGGCCCGGGTGCTCGCCGGATTGTGCAGTTCTTTGCGGACAACCACATCACCCCCGGCATTGTGGTGGACGAGGGCGGCGCCGTGGTGAAAAATGTATTCCCCGGCGTGAAACAGCCCTGCGGCCTGATTGGCATTGCGGAAAAGGGCATGGTGAATGTCCAGTACAAAGTGCGTTCCGCCGGCGGCCACGCCTCCGCCCCCAAGCCCCACACCCCGGTGGGGGTGCTGTCCAGAGCCTGCGCCCGGGTGGAGAATCACCCCTTCCCCTGCCACATGGACGGCCCCGCCCGGCAGATGTTTGACACCCTGGGCCGCCACTCCACCTTCGGCTATAAGGTGATTTTCGCCAACTTCGGCCTGTTCGGCTGGGTGATTAACCTGCTGGCGAAAAAAAGCGGCGGTGAAATGAACGCCCTGATTCGCACCACCTCCGCCTTCACACAGATGAGCGGCAGCCCTGCCCGGAATGTGATTCCCACCGAGGCCAGCATGACCGCCAATATGCGGCTGAATCCCAGCGACAGCGTTTCTTCCACCCTGGCCCGGCTGAAAAAAACGGTGAAAGACCCCCATGTGGAAATTTCCACGCTGGAGAGCTTCGAGCCCAGCCGGGTGTCCCGCACGGACTGCCCCGCCTGGAACACCATTTCCGATGCCGTGGCGGAAACCTGGCCCGGCTGCATCGTTTCCCCCTATCTCATGGTGCAATGCTCCGATTCCCGGCACTACGGTGCCATTTCCGACCGGGTCTACCGCTTCTCCGCCATGGCCCTCACCGCAGACGAGCGGGCCACCATCCATGGCAACAACGAGCGCATCCGGGTGGAAGCCATCGGCAAGGCTGTGGAATTTTACATCCGCCTCATGGAAAAATGCTGACGCCCCGCGTCAGCATTTTTCCTTGCCTTTTTCTCCAAACTATGATAGGATATTTTGGTTAAAATCACCACGGAAAGGAATTATCATGTTACAGCGATATATCGGTGACAGGCACTTTTACCGCCGGGTTCTGGCGGTGGCCCTGCCCATCATCATTCAAAACGGCATCACCAATTTTGTTTCCCTGCTGGACAACATCATGGTGGGCCAGGTGGGAACGGTACAGATGAACGGCGTTTCCATTGTGAACCAGCTTCTGTTCGTCTTTAACCTGTGCGTATTCGGCGCCACCTCCGGCGCGGGCATCTTTACCGCCCAGTTCTTCGGCTCTCAAAACCACGAGGGTGTGCGCCACACCTTCCGCTTTAAGGCGTTTGTCGGTGCGCTGCTGTCCGCCCTGGGCATCGGGGTTCTGCTGCTCTTCGGCAGGGATTTGATTCAGCTTTATCTCAACGGCGAGGGTGCCATTGAGGACGCACGGCAGTCCCTGGCCTACGGCTGGGAGTATCTGCTGATTATGCTGTGGGGCCTGCCCGCCTTTGCCCTGAGCAGCGCCTATTCCGGCACTTTGCGGGAATCCAATCAGACCTTTGTTCCCATGATTGCCGGCGTCTGCGCGGTGCTGGTGAATCTGGTGCTGAACTACATTTTGATTTTCGGTCATTTCGGTGCGCCTGCCATGGGCATCCGGGGCGCGGCTGTGGCTACGGTCATTTCCCGCTATGTGGAGCTTGCCGTGGTGGCATTCTGGACCCACCTGCACAGCGCCCAGCATCCCTTCATCACCGGCGCTTACCGCTCCTTCCGCATTCCCCGGGAGCTGCTGGGCCACATCATTGTCAAGGGAATGCCCCTGCTCATTAACGAGGCGCTGTGGTCTGTGGGCATGGCCTTTCTCAACCAGTGCTACTCCACCAGAGGGCTGGATGTGGTGGCGGCGCAGAACATCTCCGGCGCGCTGTATAACCTGTCCAGCGTGGTGTATCTGTCCATGGGCAACGCCGTAGGCATCATCATCGGGCAGATGCTGGGAGCCAACCTTCCCGTGTCCGAGGTGCGGGACACCGACCGCAAGCTCATCGCCACTTCCGTTTTGTCCTGTCTGCTGTTTGCCATGCTGACCGCTGCCTGCTCCGGGATTTTCCCCCAGCTTTACAACACCACCGATTCCGTCCGCAGCCTGGCCACCGAGCTTATCTGCATCTGCGCTTTCATGCTGCCCTTTAACGCCTACACCAACGCCGCTTACTTCACCCTGCGCTCCGGCGGTCAAACCCTGGTGACATTCCTGTTTGACAGCTGCTTTGTCTGGTGCTTTGTGGTGCCGCTGGCCTTCTGCCTGAGCCGGTTTACCACCATCGGCATTATTCCCCTGTATGCCATCTGCCAGGCCACCGATTTCATCAAATGCGCCATCGGTGGCTTCATGATTCACCGGGGCAGCTGGATTCGGAATCTGGCTGTCGAGTAACCCCTTTCAACGAAAAAGGCCGTCTGCTCTTTCGGGCAGACGGCCTTTCTTTTGGTTATTTACTTCTGCTCTCTTTTCTTCTTGAGGAAGAAGATGACCAGAATGCTGCCAGCCAGCAGCAGAACCAGAACGATGAGGATTGCCGCAATCGCGCCGCCGTTTCTGCCGCTGGGCTCCGCAGGTGCGGAAGGCTCACTGGGCGCCGTCGGCTCGGTGGGGGTTGTGGGTTCCACCGGCGCCGTGCCGGAAACTTCTGCCCCACATACATCGCAAGCGCCGTCCTGATTGGCATCGGAATGGGCCGCTTCCTCCAGCTTCTCGGTGCAGTTTTGGCATACACGCCAATGGTTTTCTTCATCAGACGACCACTTTTCAGAGGCTGCGTGACCCGTGGCAGGGATTTCTGCATAGGTGGTGTAATCGCAGCGCTCGCAGGTCACATAGGCGTTCCAGCCAATTTCGGTGCAGGTGGGGGATTTCTCCTCATGCTGCACTTCCCGGTGTCCTGTGGCCTTCAGTGCCGTTTGGGCCGTGATAATCGCACCGCACGCTTCACAATGGCTGCCTTCCGTCAGGCCCTCTGCGGTGCAGGTGGGAGCTTTCCCTGCATCCGTCACCACTTTTTCGTGGTTTTCTGCGTTCAGTTCCAGAGAAACCTGGGTTTCCGCGCCGCAGCTGCACTGCATGGTCACCGTCCCGGCACGCACACAGGTGGCGGGCACCCGGGTGCCTTCCATCTCGGTTTCAAACCGATGGTTGCCCGTGGCGGGAAGGGACTTGCTCTCCCGGCTGAGTTCTTCCTCGCAAACCTGGCAGTAGGTCACCAGCTCGTAAGTGCCATCGGCACCGCAGGTAGCTTCCACCCGGTTTTCTTCCCGGGTCGCTTCCGTGTGCGCCAGGCGCGGCACGGTGGTGCCTGCCTGCTTCAGCGCGCCACAGCAAGCGTGGTAAATATCGCCGGTGTAGCCCTCGGCTGCGCAGGTTGCCGTCCACACATTCAGGAATTCCACTTCATCCGAAGCGTGGTTGGCAGGGTCAATGGGCAGCTCACGGGTGGTGGTGTAGGCGCAGGCTTCGTATTCGTCCGAAGCAGCATGGCTGCACTTCTGATTCATGGTGCCCTCTTCCGTACAGGTAGCATTCTTTGCCACATCGGTGTCCACCAGATTGTGGGTGCGCTGCTGGATGATGGTTTCGTCCGTGACCGCTTCGCAGCGGGAGCAGTGTCTGGACTTGGAGCCAGCGGCATCACAGCTTGCCTTCTTGTCCACCGTGAAGGTGGCGGCAAAGTCGTGATTCAGCTTGCCAATGACGAATGCCGCAGCCTCTTCCTTGCCATCGCCTTCATTTACCTCTGCGTCACCGGCGAAGTAAAGCTGACAGGTTTCGCACTGCTTGTAGGCTTCGGTGCCGTCCTCCTCGCATTTTGCTGCCTTGTAGGGCGTGACTTCACCGAAGGTGTGGCCCGTGGCAGGGATTGCGAAATCCTCCGCTTTTGCTTTGCCGTCGGCGGCATCGCTCTTTGCACTTTCGGCGAAGTAAAGATGACAGGTTTCACACTGCTTGTAGGCTTCGGTGCCATTTTCCAAACAGGTTGCCGTCTTGTAGGGTGTAATCTCGCCGAAGGTGTGGCCTGTGGCAGGAATAGTCCGCTGGGTGGTGTAGGTGCAGGCCTCGTATTCCTCGGAAGAACCATGGCTGCACTTCTGATTCATGGTGCCATTTTCCGTACAGGTGGCGTTCTTTGCCACATCCGTATCCACCAGAGCGTGAGTGCGCTGCTGGATGACAGTCTCATCCGTGACCGCTTCACAGCGGGAGCAGTGTCTGGACTTGGAGCCCGCGGCATCGCAGCTTGCCTTCTTGTCCACCGTGAAGGTGTCTGCAAAGGCATGGCCCAAGGCAGAAATCTTACCGCCGTCCAGCTTCCAGCTGTCCAAATCCGCGATTTCTGCGGTGCAATCTTCGTTGGAGAAGTACTTCTTGCACCAGTCGCAGTACCAGTACGCCTTCACGCCGTCGGTGGTACAGTTGGCATCCACCTGCTCCGTCTTGGCAGGGTTGTGGCCCGTGGCGGGAATTGCAAAATCCTCCGCTTTTTCCTTGCCATCGGTGGCATTGTTTTCTGCGTCACCGGCAAAGTAAAGCTGACAGGTTTCACACTGCTTGTAGGCTTTGGTGCCATCTTCCACACAGGTTTCTGCCTTGTAGGGAGTAACTGTACCAAAAGTGTGGTTCAATGCCGGGATTTCCAGAGAGGAAAGTTCCTGTTTCTCCGCGTCAAAGTTCTTGCTGCAACCGGAGCAGGTGTAGTGTCCCAAGGTTCCCGTTTCGGTGCACTGGGCGGGGATTTCCTCAATCCACTGGCCGTAAGTGTGTCCGGCGGGGATGATGGCATCGCCTGCCAGCCATGCTTCCAGCGCCGTATTGTCTCCAATCAATTCTTTGCAGGCTTCGTCTGCAAAATACCTGGAGCAACTGGTGCACTGGAAGTAGCCCTTCTCACCGTCTTCTGTACAGGTGGCCGGAGTGCCCACACTTATCTGCGTCGGGGTATGGGTTTGGTAGCTGGCATACACGGTGGTGTTCTGGGTGAACACGGTTTCCCCGGTAACCTGCTCGCCGCCTTCCGTGTACCATCCTTCAAAGGCACAGCCACCGCCGGTCGGAGCAGGCAGTTCGCCGGTCAGCTTGCCGGCTGTATCAGTGAAGAGGAACGCATCCACACCGTCTGCCAGCGTGCCTTCACCCGGGTCGAGGGTGATTTTCAGCACAATTTTATAGTTCAGCGTAATTGTGTTGTTCGTTCCGTCGCCGCCGGTCACCGTCAGGCTTGCGGTGTAGGAGCCAGGCGCAGTGGGAGCGCTTGCCAGCTGCTCCTCCCCCTGGAAGTACACAATATCCTCCAGCGTCACGCCAGCTATTTCCGCAACATGGTCATAATAATACCCGGCAAATGTGACCTGATGCGCACCCGCTTCCGGGGCAGCAAGATAGAGGGTGAACGCGCTAAAGGAATTCAGGAAGCAGTCGCCGCTGCACCTGGCCCGAATGATGTTCTGATCCTTGGAGAAAGTGAACTCGTGGGTGTGGCTATACAGTTCCCCCTCATACAGGCAGATGTTCTTACCCCGATTGTCGATGAAATACTGGTTCCAGTCCTCGTCGGACATATAATCGTCCCAGTAACGGGTGAACGGATCGTTTTCCCAGTACACACGGATACCGATTTTTGTATCTTCGGACAGTTCGCCATTGAGCGTAATCGGCCTGCTGCCGCACAGATACACATCGGAGGGCGTTCCGTTGCTGTCGGCGTTATCCGTGATGACCACGGTTCCGCTGACCTTCATGGTTCCATTTCCGCAGTAAACGCCTGCTCCTTTGGCAGCGCCTGCTCCATTTTGCCGGATGGTGCCTCCCATCATGTTAAAGGTAGTCAGATTATCATTGTTATATTGCGCGTACATGTAGACGCCGCTGCCCTTATTGTTTGTGATGGTGCCGTCATACATATCGAAAGTCGCATCTTGCAGATACACGCCATTGACCGCGTTTCCGATAATGACGCCGCCGTACATCTTGAAGGAGCCCTCGCTCACATAGATAGCAGCCGACCCCACATTTCCTCCGGCCACATTGACGCTGTACATGGTAAAGACGCATTCTTCCCCCAATGCAGAAATCCGGCCGCCATAAATGACGCCGCCACTGAGGTTGCAGGTAGCCTGGCCGTCCGGTTTCCAGAGGCCCTCGCTGTCAAGATAGCCCCTGGTTTCCTTGTGGGTCTGGCAATCGGTCAGGACAAAGTTATTGTTTGCCTGAATGGTTTTTCCGTTGAGGTTCAGCTTGAAGCCGTTCAGGCACAGGTAAACATCTCCCCGGTTCACCAACCAGTCACTGTTCAGGGTCACATCGCAGGTCAGATGATAGTATCCGCCGTAGACCTGGGCCAGGTCTGTCCCGTCACTGATTGGAATCCAGCTTGCTTCCCCATGGGCTTCCCCGTGATTGCACACCGCTGCGCACTCCGGGTGCTGCGCATGCGACGCATCCGGCTTTCTCAGGCAAATCCGATTCTTATTTGTGCCGGCTTTGACTTCAAAATACACCGTAATGTAACCACTTCTGTCACTATGGATATAGTTGGCATCTATAAATTCCTGTTTGCCAAGCATCTCAGCAACAATTTCCACCATTTCTCCCTGGTTTTCCGTGGTTACGCCCACATTGGCGCCGGCGCAGAAGTTGGCCCATGTGCCTTGCTCTATGACAAACTTCCGCCCCTCCGGCAGGTAGAGATTGCAGGCATTGCCACTCTGGTCGATGTTGTCTGTCACAACGATTCGGTGGTTGAGTTCAATATCCTGGTTCGTGGAGCAGATGCCGCCCCTGGCGCCCTTGTTGCCGCACACGGTAACATTGCGCAGGTAGAGCATTCCTTCCACATGGATGGCGCCGCTCTCGCCGCCGTTGCCGCCATAGATGGCGCCGCCAACGATGGTGCCGTTTTCGTCATCGGTGAGGGTATAAACGCCGTTTGCCCAGGTGCCGGTCTGCTTTCTGGCCGTTGTCTTACTGACCGTACAGTCGCAGATATACAGGTTTCCTGCTTCCTCCACCTGAATCTGATAACCGTTCAGGTTCAGGTTATGTCCGTTCAGGCAGAGCCGAATCGTTCCGTCAACAACCCAGTCTTCCTCCAGCGTCATATCATTTTCCAGGCAATAGCCTCCCGATTGACCGGTGGGAATAAGCTTTAGATCCCCGCTTTCGAAAATCGGTTTCCAGCTGACGGTATTATCCTTATGGGATGTGGCCCAGCATGTGTCGTTACCGCAGACGAGATGATCGCCGTGCGGTGTGGCCAGCCAGAGGCTTTTGCCATCAATCGAGGTGTAGTACCGCCGCTGCTCAATTTTAGAACCGAACCCATTGACGGAATCCGAGCCGTTGGCGGTGAAGGTAAAATCGCCCTCTGCCTTTGCGACAAGCACATTGCCGGTGGCCTGCGTCGTATAGCGGTAAGAATAGTGCATAGGCGATCCGCCCACTTCCTGGATATACTTTCCGATGGGCAGGTAAATATTGCAGCCATCATTATCTCTCACCCTGCCGTTGTACCCCAGGAAGGTACCACCCACATACACCGCCCCCGGTTTGTCTCCATCCGGGCCGGCACTGATGTTGTAATTCACCCGGCTGTAGTACGAATATATCCCCAGCGTTCCCGTTTCGCCGATGTTCACAATGCACCCGGTGCTTTTGTTGCCGCCAATGCTTCCGGCATACATCATCAGCGTACCAAACACATCAATCACACTGTCCGTATTCACCGCGTTGCCGCCGTAGATAACGCCGCTGCTATATCCGTCATAAGTCTGGTCGGGTCTATCTGCCACCAGCACATATTCCTCATTTTCCCAGTAGCCATACCAGGTTGCCAAATGGTCCGTGATGTCCAGCTTCACGCCCTGGGGAACCACAATTTTCTGGTCAGCCGCTGCGATATGGATATTATGGCCGTTCAGGCACAGATGAATGCCGTCAAAGGGAACCGTCCAGGTTTTCGTCAGCTCCACATCTTTTGTCAGACAGTAATAGCCGGGTTCCGTAATCTCCTCCAGCGTTGTAATATCCTGCCAGAATATCCATTCGCTGTGGGCCGAATCGTGGCGGCAGGTGGAATTGCTGCACAAAATGTGAACATGTTTGTCCGTCTTGACAGTCCGTACCCAACGCTTATCCGAGTCAATTTGGGTCATATACTGCAGAAGATCGCTGCGGAAATAACCCGCGTGACCGGCAAAGGCATCATCCGAAAAATTTGTGCTGTCCAGATACGCGGCAACGGTACTGTCCCGGTTAACGGAGGGACCGGAAGTCGTCACACCAATCACAGTGCCTTCCTCCAGGTCATCGGGAAGAATGCACACATACGCGGTTTTCTCGTCTGTCTTATCCACATTGTTGGCATTTCCCTGCACGGTGTTTCCCGTCACCTTGACAAGGCCGGCTACCCGCATGCTGAGGTAGTCATCGTCTCCGCCGAAATAGACACCGCCGCCTTTGGTTTCTGCCCGGTTATCCATAATCACACTGTTGTAGACACCCAGAACCGGCGCCGTGTCTCCTTCTGTGCCATACAGTGCCACACCGCCGCCGTAATCAGCCTGGTTGCCGGCAATATTGCAGTGATACAGATTCACCGTAGCATAGGCGTGAATGAGAATTGCGCCGCCCTTCTGCCCATTATCCGCACCGGCCTTGCCGCCGTAAATGACACCTCCGGTGAAGGTGGTAAAGTTTTCCACATCGGCAGGTTCCGTGTCCTGCAGATGGTAAACACCATTCTCATCCCAGTAGCCATACTGGATGCGCTGGGATGTGCAGTCACAAATGTTTAGCGTCGCTGGGGTCACAGATCTACCGTAGACCGAAATGGAGTACCCGTTCAAATCAATGTTGTATCCATTCAGGCACAGGTTCGCGCCAGTGAGATTCAAGTTATTTTCCAGCTTGATATCCGCCGTCAGATACCGATTTCCGACGAGGGAGGCGTTTGCCGGCAGGGAATCCATGGCAACCCAGTTGGTCAAAACCTCGTGGCTGCCGTTCATACCCGTGCAGTTGAAACCGCAGGCAGGATGCTCATGGCCCTTCGGCACTGCCAGCAGGACGGCGCCCTCCCGCAGCGTAATCACAAAGGCTCCGCCGGTGTCGTCCCGTCTGAAGCAGGCGGTCGCCGCGCTGGTGGCATTTGTGGCGATGGTAACAGGTACTTCCTCCGTCGGTTCCGCCTCGGTGCTCACGCCGATGAGGCCAGGAAGGCTTTCACCAATGGCCAGAGATTTGTCCTTGCACACAAACAGGTTGTTGACCTTTCCGCCCAGGTTTTTGTTGTCCGTGACGGTGAGCGTTTTTTCCACCGTCAGGCCATTTCCCTTCAGATAAATGCCGCCGCCCTCTGCTGCGGTATTATTTTTAATCTCGCCGCCGGTCAGTTTCAGCGTTCCGCCGGCAAAATAGAGGCCGCCGCCCTGCTCGGTCGCCTGGTTTCCGGTGATGATGGCGCTGCCAATGCTGCTGTCAACCCTGCTGTCTGCAAAGAAGATACCACCGCCGTTTGCCGCAGTATTGTTGCAGATTCTTGTCCTTGCGCTTTGCGAAGCTTCCCATTCAATGGTCAGACTGCCGCCGCCCACATAGATGCCGCCGCCCATTCCGGTGGCTGTGTTGTGAGAAATGGAGGGTGCGGTGCCAAAGGGATTGTCGTTTTCCACCACAACCGTACCTTGAGAATAGATACCGCCGCCCTGTCTCGTCGTCTTGTTGCCGGTGATGGAGCCGCCGTACAGGCCAAAGGTGCCGCCGATGCCTACATACACGCCGCTGTCGCTCACGCCGGCGATATTGCCGCCGTAGAACGCAACGGTGCCATACTCCACCCACAGAGGAATGCCGATGACGCCGCCGCTGAGCACCACATCGCCGGTGCCATCCTCTTTCCACAAGCCGTCCACGATGCTGCCGCGGCGCTCCGTTGTGGTGCAGTCACAGATATTGACTTTGGATTTGGATGTTCTGTTCAGCAAAATCTTCACATCACTGGAAGCGCCGCTTGCGGGGGTAATCTTGTAGCCATTGAGGCACAGATTAAAGCCGTCAGGGGCATTAAAAGTGGACGCCAGTTCGATGTCATTTTCCAGATAGTAATACCCCGCCCCGGCGCTTAAGAGTTCTTCACCGGTGGAGATGGGCTTAAAGATGGAATAGGGTTCATGCTCCGTGTGGTATGCATCCTCGGGCCAATGCCAGCATCGCTCCTCGTCGCCGCAGGCCGTGTGGATGTGGTGGGTCTCGCTGGGGAAAGCATAGAACCACTTGTAGCCCTTCATACTATCTATGCCTGTATAACCGGAGCCGTCACCCTTCACCTGATATTGAGAAGTACTGGAATACTCCCGCATATTGTAGTTCTGCTTCGCGGTTTCAATATCGTAGAAAATCGGCTCGTTGTTTTCATCCATGGTAATGGGCCGCGTGGTGACAAAGCCCCGCATTCCATCGCCCAGGGCGACCCAGTTATAGGCCGCTCTTGTCTCGTCCACATCGCTGGTCGAGGAGTAAGCGGTGGCCGCCCGCAGCGTACCGCCATTGATGTAGATGCCGATGCCGCTGGGGGTACGGATGGGCGTACTGTGTTGGGATGCCGCCCGCACATCGCCGCCGTTGATGGTAATGATGCGGGCATACATGCCCTCGGGATCGCCCCGTTCGCTCGCCGACACCGCCACATCCACAGTGCCGCCGTTAATGATCAGCTCACCGCCATCCGCCCGGATACCATAGTGGAAGTAGCTCGTGTCGGAAAACTCTCTGATGGCATAAGCTCTGGCTTTGATGGTGCCGCTGTTGATGACAATGTTGCCCGGATAATCACCGATACCAACCCGGATACAGCCGGCTTCCGTCGTCATTCTGGAGTATTGTTCCAGGCTGGTCAGCGTCAGGCTGCCCTTATTGGCCGACTCCTCGATGGTGAGGGTATTTACGGCAGGATTGTCCTTCGTGCTGCTGCGGTGCTGACCATAGATACATTTGCCCACAACCTCGATGGAGTTTTCACCCTCCAGAACGATTTTCAGATTGCCATAGAAGTACAATCCGGTGTATCCGTTGTCGTTATCCCGATTCTCTCTGTGAACCTTGATATGAAAATCCTTCAGGTACAGCGTCGCACTTGCCGCGTCGAAATAGGCGGTGCAGCCATCCTGGCCCAGTGTGCCGGTCGCCGCAGCCGTGCCACCGTCGCCCTTATCGATAAAATAGGGCGTATCCGCATTCAGCTGATTCTGTATGAGATTCCAGGAACCACTCGGGTAGAACCGTGTGTTAATAATTGAAACATAGGTCGTATCTGGTGCGGCCTGGAGGGCTGCCTGTGCGGGCACGATGCTGCGGTAGGCCAGGAAACCCAGGCCGCCCAGGACGCACAGCGCCAGCAGCAAAGCAAATAATTTCTGTTTCGTTGCGCTCATATTCATCTATCCTCCCACGATTATTCCTCGTGTGGGAACCGATTGTTCTCATCCGGAAAGCAATTACGCCAAAAATCCGGCAAAAACAACGCTCCACATCGTTTGGAAAATTATAGCATAAGGAAAAATCGATTACAATGGGCGTGGGACGAATAGACATATGCCCGGGACGAATAGACAATTATTCGTGATGAAGGGAGTTATTGCTGGGACGAATCGACATCATTCGTTCAAAATAAAGCCGCAGTGCATTCTGGGCATGGCTCTCCTCCTGGACAAATTCCATCTTGGAAATGTCAAAAAGGATGCATCCGCAGTGGCCTTTGAAGGTGGGAAAGCAAATCACATTCAGGTAAGTATCAATTTCCGGGCTAAAGTCAATGACTTCCAGCGTCTCCCGGAAAAGGACCGCCCGCTCATAGCTGCGCAGCCATTTTGCATCCATATTGGCGAACACGCTGCTAAAAGAGTTGCCCACCAAGCTTTCAAGCGGCATTTTTTCCAATTTTGCCAACGCCTCATTTCCGTAGCAGAAAATCCAGTCCACGGCGCAATTGTCCTCGTTGAACACCAACTCAATGTCCGCAAAGGCAATGGGCATTTCGTCAAAACACTGGTAGTGCTGGTGGTATTCCTCCTCAGACTGGGGCATGTCCTTGGTGTGGAAGCCGCTAATCACGCTGCGCTGAATGTGTGCCAGCTGATTCTGCAATTCCTTTTTGCGTCGCTTTGCAAAATCCAGAATCTCCCCGTTGAGCAGGTTAATGTTGCTGTCGATGCTGTGAACAGCCAAAGCCGACACTATGCAGCCCCGGTCCACCTTGAGAAAATAGTCGCCCAGGGACAGCTCCAGCTCCTGCAATGTGACTCTGGCCCTGTGAATCTCGCCGTTGGCCATGTGGATTTCCGCCACATTACGGGCCATTTTGATATATAGAATCCGGCTGATATAGATGGTCACTTCCTGGTTGTCCACCGGAATGGTGATGGTTTTACGGGTGTACATGAAAACCGCCTCCGCTTTTTCATCAAAATTTTCTATATTTTACCAGAATCCAAAACAAATTTCAACGCCCAGAATTCTGCTCTTTCCTGCCCGTTCAGGCGGAATTTGGGATAAAACAAAATCCGATGGCCCGAAGGCCACCGGATTTCGTTATATGGTTGGAAGGGATTACTTCTTCTTGTTCTTCAGAACGAAGTAAGCAGCGACGCCAGCGCCAGCCAGGACAACCACCACAACAATAGCGATGATCAGGCCGGTGTTGCTCTTTTCAGCAGGAGCAACGGGTTCAGCGGGCAGCTTTTCGATGGAACGAGTCCGGGTCTCTCCGCAAACGGAGCAGGTGCTCGTCTCAACGCCTTCGGTGTCAACCGTGGCGGGCTTGGTCTCGACATATTCGCCCCACTTATGTTCCACATAGGGGACCTTGTCATCAACCTTGGTTTCGCCGCAGTTGGCGCAGGTGTAGGTTCTCACGCCAAAGGTGTTACAGGTGGGCTCGGTGGTGATAACACCCTCGCCCCAGCTGTGCTCCATGGCGGGAATAACCGCACCCTCGGTGACAACCTTGCCGCAGTGTGCGCACAGGATGTCGGTTTCTTTGCCTTCAGTGGTGCAGGTAGCTTCCACGCTGTTGTCTGCCTCGACGGTTTCATAAGCATCGCACTTGTGGTTTTCGCCAACAACATTGACATTCATCTCGGCACCCTTAGAGGTGACGGAGAAGCCGTTCTTGGTGTCAATCACATCCTTGTCAGAGACGCTCAGGGCGATGGTGGAAACGGTATCCTCCTTCGCCAGAACCTCAAAGGTCAGGGTGACAACAGTACCGGTAGCAGTGAAAGGAACAGCATCCTTGGAGGGGATGACAGCGCTTCTGATGTCACCCAGGGTCACAATGACTTCGCCCTCGTTGACAATCACCTTTGCGCCTTCAGCGACCTCAGTGTTGGTCAGCTTCAGAGCGGCAGTGTCGAAAGTCAGGAAGCCTCTGGCATACAGGATGCCGGGGTTGTTGGCGATGTTCAGAGTGACGGTGATGGTGTCACCGGTGTTAGCAACTGTGGTTCCCAGAGCCTCCACGAAGGAGTCCGAAGACTCCAGCGTGAAGGTCAGTTCACTTTCAGAAGAAGCGGATGCGGAAACAACCAAAGACAAACAGACAAGCAGTGCCAAAAGGGTGCTGATAAGCTTGTTGTTCTTCATAGTTATTTTCCTCCGGAATTACTGGTGGTTACCGCAGACAGGGCAGTAGGTAAATGCGGTGAAGGACTTGTAGGTGCAGGAGCTGTTGTTGCAGTGATACTCTTCGTCCAGCAGGTTGCCGATAACGGAGTTCAGGAACAGAGCCTCGTCAGCATCAACGCCTTCCAGGAACAGCTCAGCAGCGGAGATGTTGCCGACCTGCTTGTTGTAGGCCAGGGACAGGTCATAAGCGGTGATAACGCCGTCCTTATCGAAGTCGACGGTAACATCGTAGGTCTTGCCGTCGGTGTTCTCACCGGTCAGCAGAGTCATAGCGGTGTAGATGTCGGTGATGTGGAACACCTTGTCGCCGTTGAAGTCGCCCAGCAGACGGGAGTTCAGCTTAGCGGAAGCGTCGGAGCAGTAGACCAGACCCTTGTTGGCATCATTGAAGTGAGCCAGATCGTAAGCCTCAGCACCGTTCAGGTTGAACACAACAGGAGCGGTGGAGTCCTTGTAGACACGGAAGTTCAGGGTGACAACGCTGGTCTTCTCGTTGATGACGATGTTCTGCATCTTGCCATCAGCGTTGTTGGCAGCGTAGCCGGAAATCTTAACGGTGTCCTTCACATTCTTGCGGTCGGTGACGAAGACGATGAAGTCCTCGGTGTTGACCTCGGAGCCGACGAACACGGTACCAGCGGGGACAGGAATCTCCATCTCGAAGCCGTAGATGCCGGTGTTCAGGCTGTTCAGGCTGACCTCAACGGAGATCAGAGAACCGAAGGTAACATTGGAACCGGTGCCGTTGGCATTGGTAGCATCCAGCTCAACGCCCACGCCTTCCAGTCTGGGCAGGACCTGAGTCACTTCCATCTTGCACTCGGTGCAGTAGCCCTTCCAGTAGCCGTCAGCGGCGTAGCTGGGAGCGACATACTCCAGAACCTTAGCGGTGTAGGTCTCCTCGTTCTTGACGAACTGGCCGTCCACAACCTCGAAGGAAACGAAGTGGAAGTTATCAACATACTTGTAGTTAGCGTAACGGATTTCCTCGCCGTTCTCGTTCTTGTCGACAGCAGCGGGCTTGTGGCCGCTCCAGCCCCAACCCATGAAGGTGACATCTTCCTTACCGCAGTCAGCGCAGACCTTGATGGTGTAGGCGTCTTCCAGGCAGGTGGAGGGCATGTTGGTGTTAACAGACCAGTGGTGCTTCTTGCCGATCATGCAGGGGCAATCCAGAACGCCGTTCTTGTCGGCATCCAGAGTGGTGCAATCGTGGCCGGTGCCCAGGGTGTCGTGGGCATAGTGCTTGTGGCAGGTAACGCAGTGACGGTCGGTGACAGTGTCGTTGCACTTGTCGGTGAACTTCTCACCAGCAGCATTGACATGCTCGGTGGTAGCCAGGACATTCTTGGACAGAGTGCTGCAGTAGGTGCACTGATAGAACTCATAGCCCTCAGCGTAGCAGGTAGGAGCCTGGTAGTTGGCAATCTCTTCGCCGTTCTCGTCCAGGTGGGTGCCCTTCTTATCCAGAGCGACCATGTTGTGGCCCAGCTTGGAGATGAAGGAACGCATATGCTCCTCACCGCAGTGGCAGTTGTAGTACTCGAAGGTGGTCTCAACGCAGTTGTTGGTAGCAACGACCTTCTTGATCAGGGTGGTGCCGTCGGTCTTCTTCAGGCCGCAGTCAGCGCACTCGTACTTGTTGTTGCTGTAGTTGGGCTTGTCGCAAGCGGCAGCCTTGTAGCCCTCGATTTCCTTCCAGTCGTGGCCGGTAGCCTTGATGGTGTTCTTCTCACCCAGGGGAGCCTTGCCGATGATGGCATCGCAGCGAGAGCACTTGTAGGTCAGAATCCAGCCGGGCTCGGTGCAGGTGGGAGCCTGGTAAGCGCCAGCGGGAACGATGTGGTCACCAGTGTTGGCTTCCTTCACATAGACAACCTTGTTGCAGCCGGTGCAGGTGTAGATGTCCAGACCGTACTCGGTGCAGTTGCCGGACTTGATGTTCTTCTTGGAGGACAGATCCAGCTGGGGATGAGCCTTCAGGGCTTCCTCAACGGTATTCCAGTGCTTGTTGACGTCAGCCCAAACCTTACGGGTGGTGTTGACGCGCTTGCCGCAGTAGACACAGTCATAGTGGTCGTACACGACGGTGTTGATGTGGTCAGGAGTCTCTTCCTTCACATCGGTCCACTTGTGGCCGTAGCCAGTGTAGGTTTCCTTCTTCACATCGCCGCAGCGGGTGCAGGCGAAGTACTGCCAGCCGTCCTCGCAGGAAACAGGCTTGGAAGAATCAACCTTAACGCCGTTGACCTGAACCTGAGCAGCGGCGACCTTCTCATAGGTGTGAGAAGCGGGGATTTCCACGGTGGTGGAGTAAGCGCAGTTGACGCAGAAGACCTGCTTCAGACCAGCTTCCTTGCAGGTGGGCTCGATGATGACAGAGGACTCCAGAACATGGTTCTGAGCGTTGTAGCCAGCCTTGTCAGCGATGGTGAAGCTGATAACATTGGCATCAGCCTTAACACCGGTGTTGCTCAGAACAGCCTCGAACAGGCCGTCAGCATCGGGCTTATCCTTGTAAATGTACTTAACAGCCAGAGTATCGTAAGAGCTGGTGGTGCCCAGGTAGTACTCGTTGGTGTACTTGCCAGCCTTGAAGGTGCAAGTCATGATCTTGTAGGTATCGTTCCAGGCGAAGTTGTTGGCAGGAACGGTGGTGCTCAGACGGACACCAACTCTGCCTTCCTCATACTCATAGATGTCAATGTAGGTCTTGACACCCTCAGCGTTGAAGAAGTAGATACGGTACTGGTTGTCCAGAGCGGGGTGCACGATTTCCAGATAGACCTTGACAGCCTTGGAAACATCGTGAGAGGTGGCCAGATAGTAGCCGTCCATCTTACCGGTGAAGAACAGGTCAGTGCCCAGGTTCTCCTGAGTGAAGCCCAGGTAGAAGCCCTGGCCAGCAGCAGGAGCGCTGGTGATGGGGCTCAGAACCTCAACCTTAGCCTCGTAGCCGGCGGGAACAGTGATGGTGTCCTGGCAGCCCTTGCGGGTGCAGTAAGTAAAGGTGTAGCCATAGGTACCGCAGGTAGCGGGAACGGTGACGGTGACATCCTTGTGCTCCAGAGCGGGCAGGATCTTCACATCACGGTACTTGACGCAGACCTTACACTGAGTAGCAACATAGCCGCTCTTGGTGCAGGTGGGAGCAACATACTCACCGGTGGTCTTGCTGACGCCGTTCCAGTCCCAGTTGTCCCAGTCGATGACATGCTCGACATTGACAACAATGTTCTTCTCACAGACGGAGCAGTACAGGACAGTGTCCACGCAGGTAGCCTCGTGATCAAAGGTGTGGCCGCCCTTGATAACCAGAGCCTTCTTCTGCTCAGCGGTAGCAGGCTCAGTAGCGGTAGCGCTGGTGAAAATCTCGCCGCAAATACGGCAGATCCAGTGCTCCTTCATGCCGTCGGTCTCGCAGGTAGCGGCAACCGCGGGCACATAAACCTTCACGCAGTCGTGGGTGTAGAAAACAACGACTTCCTTTTCCTTCTTGCAGATGGTGCAGGTGACCTTAGCCAGGCCATTCTCGGAAGCGGTGGGAGCCTTCAGCAGGACGGGGTTAGCGTCGTCCCAGTTGTGCTCGCCCTTCTTCACTTCCTCAGTCTTGGTAGCGCCGCAAGCAGCACATTCCCAGACCTTCTTGCCGCCGGTCTCGCAGTCGATGGCGGGAGTCTTGTCGATCCACTCGCAGGGAGTACCCTCGCCGTGCAGGGCGGGGATAGCAGCGCCGGGGATCTTGAAGCCACAGACGGAGCACTTCTTGCCAGCTTCATAGCCAGCCTCGCCGCAGGTGGGAGCCTTAGCTTCCAGATCGACCAGAGTGTGCTCGCCGGTAGGCGCAACATAGTTCGTAGCGAAAATCTCGCCACAAACGTTACACTTGTAAGAAGTGTAACCATTGGTGCCGCAGGTGGGGTCAGTGACCTTCACCAGGGTGTAGCTGCAATTTTCCAGCGTGTGATTACCCTTACCGGGGCAGTTGGCTTCGGCTGCGAACACGGAGATAGGCAGCACGGAAACAACCATCAGCACGGCCAAGAACATTGCAAAAATCTTCTTAGTCATAAAATTTTCCCTTCCTTTTTATGATTTTATTTTTTGTGGCATTGCCACCAATGCCTGGGTTTACGACCATTTCCCTGTTTGACAGGAAACAGCAGACGGATGAACGGTGCCCGGGAGGACGCCGTGCAGGAATGGAGATAGAGAGCCTCTAAGACCCTTCCTACATGCCCAATTATACAGGAGCAACCCCGGAAAATCAATGGGGTTACATAAACTGTAGCTTTTCTTGGTTATTTTGAATAAATCTGGAATCCGATTTCAAATTTTTTTGGTAACAATAGACAATTCTCCCCTTTTCTACCTCTGATTAGAGGCAGAAAAAGTTACAAATTGTAATTTTATCCATGGATTCTGACTTCCAAAAACAGGGTTTCCACAAACCGGGTCACTCTGGGCGGCAGATAAGCGTAGGCAGAACCCAGGGCCAGCAGCTCCCCGTCGGGATAAAACACCGGATCACTGACCACTTCCGGGTCCAGGTACTCCTTTGCCGCGGACATGGGGGTGGAGTAGCCAACCCAATCCATATTGGCCGCGCCGATTTCCGGGTCGCAGAGGAAATTGATGAACAATTCCGCCGCTTCCTTCTCCCGGGCACAGGTGGGGATGCAGATGGCATCGGTGAACAGGTTAAAGCCCTGAGACTGGGGCAGGTAGAAGCCCAAATCCTCGTTGTTGTCCGACATTGCCACATAGTCGCCCACATAGTAGGGGGCAATCCAGGCTTCCTCGTTTTCCATCAGGTCATAAATCTGGTCCATCACATACTGCTGCACCAGCGGCTTCTGCTGGGCCAGCTTTTCGGCGCAGGCCCGAAGCTCCGCCTCGTCCGTGGTGTTCACATCGTAGCCCAGCAGGTAGGCCGCGATGCCGAAGGCATCCCGGGAATTGTCGAACATCAGGATTTTGTCGGCGTACTTTTCATTCCACAGCAGTTCCCAACCGGTCAAATCTTCCTCGGCCACATACTTCTTATTATAAATGATGCCCACGGTGCCCCAGGTGTAGGGCACGGAGTATTTGTTCTCCGGGTCGTAGGACATATTGCGGAAGTCCTGGTCGATATACTGGTAATTGGGAATGTTGTCAAAATTCAGGGGCAGGAGCATATTCTCCTCAATCATCCGGGCCACCATATAATCCGAGGGGAAAATCACATCCACCGTAATGCCGCCGGAGGACAGCTTGGTGTACATGATTTCGTTGGAATCAAAGGTGGAGTAGTTGACATGGATGTTGGGATAGCGGCGCTCGAATTCCGCGATGATGTCCAGCGAGCCGTCGGAACCGTCGGCAATATACTGGCCCCAGTTGTAAACATTCAGGGTGATTTTCCCGGAGGGAACCCCCTCCCCTTCCGTGGGGCTGGTCTGAGGAGCGCAGCCGCACAGCAGCAGCGCGGAAAGCAGCAGAGCAAATAATCTTTTCATTTGCTCACCTGCACTTTCTTCTTGTCAGACCGCAGCTGCAGCAGATTCATGGCAATCATCAGTCCCAGAATCAGCAGGAACAGCAGGGTGAACATGGCATAAATCTTCGGGGGGATGGGCTTTTTGGTGTAGCTGTAAATTTCCACAGGCAGCGTCACAAAATCCATGCCGGAGACGAAGTAGCTGATGACGAAATCGTCCAAACTCATGGTGAAAGCCATGATGGCGCCGGCGGCAACGCCGGGCAGAATCTCATACAGCGTCACCTTGAAGAAGGATTGCAGCGGGGTGCAGCCCAAATCCATGGCGGCATCCGTCAGAGAAGAATCCATCTGGTTCAGCTTCGGCATCACATTCAAAATGACATAGGGCAGGTTGAAGGTGATGTGGGCAATCAGCAGCGTCCAGAAAGTCAGGCTCTCCCGCTGACCCAGCATTTTGCCGCCCACGAAGATAAACAGCAGGGACAGGGAAATACCGGTGACAATGTCGGGGTTGGTCATAGGGATGTCCGTCAGGCTCATCACCACCCGGCGCATCCGGGGGCGCATATTGTGGATGCCCACCGCCGCCACGGTGCCAAACACGGTGGCGATGCCGGAAGCCAGCACCGAAACCAGCAGGGAGTTACCCAGCAGCTTCAGCAAATCCCGGTCCCGGAACAGCTCGGCATACTGGTTCAGGGTAAAGCCGTCGAACCGGGAAAGGCTCTTGCCCTCGTTAAAGGAGCCGACAATCAGCACCAGCATGGGGGCATAGAGGAAAATGAAAATCAGGATGGTAAAGATGCGGTTTGCTTTTTTCATGCCACCACCACATCCTCTCCGTCAGAGCCGGTGATTTTGTTCATGATACCGGTGCAGACAAACACCAGAATCATCAGCACCAAACTCAGCGCCGCGCCCAGGTTGGCATTGTTGCCCTGCTTGAACAGGCGCTCGATTACATCGCCGATGAGCATTTCCGTGCCGCCCAGCTTCTGGGAAATGTAGAAGGTGGACACAGCGGGGACAAACACCATGGTCAGGCCCGAAACGATGCCGGGCATGCTCAGGGGCAGAATCACCTTGACAAAGGTCTGCACCGGGGTGCAGCCCAAATCCTCCGCCGCTTCAATGAGGCGGCCGTCGATTTTGATAATGATGGAGTACAGCGGCAGAATCATATAGGGCAGGTAGTTATACACCATGCCCAGCAGCACCGCGCCGGGGGTGCGAATCAGCCGCAGCCGTCCGATGCCGATGGCATCGAGGAAATTGTTGATGATGCCGGTATCCTGCAGCAGGCCCACCCAGGCCAGGGTGCGCAGCAGGAAGCTCATACACATGGGCAACATCACCAGCATATACAGCAGCTTCTGCCCCAGCGGCCCCCGGTGGGCGATGAAGTAGGCCACGGGATAGCCCAGCAGCAGGCACAGCAGCGCCGACACCATGGAATATCCGATGGAGCGGCCAAAGACCGGCAGATAGGTGCCCAGCTGTCCCAGATTGCTCCAGGTAAAGGCGCCGGTATCCGGGTCAGTCAGGGCGTAGTAGCCCACCACGCCCAGAGGAATCAGCGTAAAGGCCAGCATCCAGAGGATGTAGGGCACGCTGAGCAGTACGGAATTATTCCTCTTCTTCATCGGCATCCTCCGCCAGCTCGTCGTACTCGGCAGAGTAGGAGCTGTAATCGCCAAACATGCCGGAATATTCACTCTTCTTCATAATGTGAATGTCTTCCGGGTTCAACCGAATGCCGATGGTGGAACCGACGGCGCAGTAGTCCGTGGTTTGAATCAGCCATTTAAAGCCCTTGAATTCCACGATGATGTCGTAGTTCAGGCCCTTAAAGGTGGTGCTGGTAACGGTGCCCACCAGATGGCCCTCTTCCTTTGCCACAATGTCAATGTCCTCCGGGCGGATGACCACATCCACCGGCTCATTGGGGGCAAAGCCCTTGTCCACGCAGTCAAAGGTCCGCCCGAAGAAGCGCACCTTGTAATCCGACAGCATCACGCCGTCGAGAATGTTGCTTTCGCCGATGAAATCCGCCACGAAGGCGTTCTTCGGCTCATTATAAATATCTTCCGGTCTTCCGATTTGCTGGATGCGTCCTTTATCCATCACCACGATGGTATCGGACATGGAAAGTGCCTCCTCCTGGTCATGGGTCACATAGATAAAGGTGATACCCATTGCCTGTTGGATGCGTTTGAGTTCGTTCTGCATATCCTTGCGCAGGCGCAAATCCAGTGCGCCCAGCGGTTCGTCCAGGAGCAGAACCTTCGGCTCGTTCACCAGCGCCCGGGCAATGGCCACCCGCTGCTGCTGACCGCCGGACAGGGCGTTGATACGCCGGTGGCCGTAGCCCTTCAGGCTGACGATCTCCAGCATACGGTTCACCCGTTCGTTAATTTCCTCCTTGGGTACTTTCGCTACCCGCAGACCAAATGCGATATTGTCAAACACATTCAGATGGGGAAACAGAGCATAGCGCTGAAAAACGGTGTTAATCTGGCGCTCGTAAGGCGGAACATCATTGATTTTCTTTCCATCAAAAGTCACCTCGCCGCCGGTGGGGGTTAAAAAACCGCCGATAATCCGCAGCGTGGTGGTCTTGCCGCAACCGGAGGGTCCCAGCAAAGTTAAAAATTCATGGTCATTGATATAGAGATTGATGCCGTCGAGAATACGCTCCCCGTCGAACTCCATGGTAAGATCCCGGAGCCTGATGAGTTCCTTGGACATTATCCTCCCCCGTTTCTTTTTTATTTTTCGTCAGAAACTGACAAGTATAAATATATCCAAAATTACGGCGTTGTCAATGTTTTTTCAAAGTTTTTTCATAATTGCCATCCGTTGGCAATTATACATTATAATATATATAATAAAACGAACCCTCTTTTGTCGCTCTGTGCAAAGCGCCCCCTTCCCTTTTGTCATCCTGCGCGGAGCGCAGCGGAGTCGAAGGATCTCACGAAAAAAGGTTCAAAAGAGATTCTTCGGCTCACTTCGTTCGCTCAGAATGACATTCTTTTTTTGCATCGGTGTGTCCGCTCAGATTTCTCCGAAAAAATGGTTTAACTTCCGAAAAACTGGCAATACTGCTTTTCGGAGGTGCTTAACACATGAAAAGCAACAATAACAACAACCACAAAAAGAGCTTTGGCAGCAGATTCGCCAACAAGGGCTACTACATAGCCCTGGTCCTGTGTGCGGTGGCCATCGGGATCTCCGGCTATCTGTATTACCACAACACGAAAGACCCCTCTATGGAAAACCCCGATGCCACCATCGACGCGCTGAATCCCAACGGCAGCCTGCCCACGCCGTCCTCCGGTGGGGACACCACCCCCACAAAGCCCACCGAGCCGGCAAAAAAGCCGCTGAAGCCGGGAAAGCCGGTCAGCGGTGAGGTGGTGATGGATTATTCCATGGACTGCCTGTGCTACAACCCCACCACCCGGGACTGGCGCACCCACAACGGCATGGACTTTGCCGCGGAAGCCGGCACCGCCGTGGGCGCAGCTGCCGACGGTACGGTTTACACCATCTACAACGATGAAACCATGGGTACCACCGTGGTCATCCGCCACAGCGACGGCTATGTGACCACCTATTCCAGCCTGCGCTCCGACACCGCCGTGTCCGTGGGGCAGGATGTGACCCTGGGGCAGACCATCGGCTATGTGGGTTCCTCTGCCCTGGTGGAAACGGCGCTGGGGGATCACCTGCACTTTGCCGTCACCTGCAACGGCCTTCCGGTGGACCCGGAGGACTTCTTCGAGCTGAACCAGTAAGTTTTCTTCCTCCTTGTTTTCAGGGCCGCAGCCATGCGGCCCCTCTTTTTTGCCGCTGAAAGCTCCGCATGCCCTGTAGGGCAAAGGCATGCCTTTGCCGGTCCGTGTTCTCTACCGAAAAAGTTACTTTCTTTCAGGGGATTCTCACGCCAGTCTGACGACTGGCTCAGAATGACAGGCTTTTTCGACACGCTGCGGCGAGGGCATGCCCTCGCCCTACAATGCCATGTGCTTTTTGAAACGGGCGGCATGTATGCCGCCCCTACTGACAACTGACAACTGATAACTAAGAACCCTTAATTCTTAATTCCTAATTCCTAACTCCTAATTCCTAATTCCTAACTCCTAACTCCCATTTTCGCAAACTCCGCCCGTTCCCGGCGCAGTTCCGCCAGCAGCTGGGCCGGGAGCCATCCGGCGTTGGTGGGGGTCAGCATGGCCTTTGCCATGGGCGGCACCCCAATGCCCCGCAGGGCAGCCAGCACCCCGTCCAGCCTGGACTGGGGCAGGCACAGCACCATCATCGGCTCCGGCAGGGGCATCTCCATGCCGCTGCCGGACAGCTTCCCGCCGGGAATCCCGGCAAGAACGCCGATACTCTGGTGGTATTCGCCCCGCTCCACCACCCGCACTTCCACCTGACACAGCCCCATCGCCAGCCGGATTTTTTCCAGCAGCGCCGGGTCTGTCACTTCAAAAATCAGAATTTTTCCTTCCATAATGGCCTCCGTCTTATCATTTTTTCCTATTGTAGCATTAAAAAAGAGAAAAGTCAGCAGAATTTTTCTGAAAATCAGGAAAAAACTGACATTTTGGGGTTGACACGCCCTTTTATCTGTGATAGGATACACAGGAATTGAATCGCTGGATAGAGGTGCGGCCTTCATCAGTAACCCCGACACGCGGCCAGGCAGCCGCGGGCGTGAAAGGGAATGCCGCCGAAGCAAAGCAGTATGCCGAAGGCTTCTTTGCTGGTTCGTCAGAGAATATCTGCCGGACTGTCACAAATGTTTTGTGGAGCGCTATCAAAGGCTGTTTTCGACCTTTCTTCTTTTGGAGAATCCGACACACGCTTACGAACCGCTTGCAAGGCGGTTCGTTTTTATTTTGGGCTTTGACCCGCAAAAGAGAAAGGAAAGATTGTTATGAAGAAGTTGATTGCTCTGGCTCTGTCCCTGTGCCTGCTGCTGGGCCTGACCGCCTGCGGCGGCGAAACGGAAATCGCCTCCGGCGTGGAGGACGGCGTGCTGACCATCGCCATGGAATGCGCCTACGCCCCCTACAACTGGACCCAGCGGGATGACAGCAACGGTGCTATCCCCATTAAGGGCTCCAACGAGTATGCCAACGGCTATGATGTGATGATTGCCAAGAAAATCTGCGAAGCCAACGGCTGGGAGCTGGAAATCGTCCGCACCGACTGGGATTCCCTGGTTCCCGGTGTCCAGACCGGCCTGTATGACGCCGTCATCGCCGGTCAGTCCATGACCGCAAGCCGCATGAAGCAGGTGGACTTTGCAGGCCCCTACTTCTACGCCTCCATCGTCTGCGTAGCCAAGGCAAACGGCCCCTACGCCAACGCCAAGGGTCTGAGCGACCTGTCCGGCGGCCGCTGCACCGCCCAGATTGCCACGGTTTGGTATGATTCCATGCTGCCCCAGATTAATGGCGCCAAGATTCAGACCGCTGCCGAAAGCGCTCCCGCCATGCTGACCGCTCTGGCCACCGACACCGTGGACTTCATCTGCACCGATATGCCCACCGCTCTGGGCGCCGTGGCCGCCTATCCCGACATGGTGATTCTGGATTTCTCCGGCTCTGACGACGGCTTTGAAGTGGACCCGGGCGAAATCAACATCGGCGTGTCTCTGATGAAGGGCAACACCGTGCTGAAGGAAGCCATCGACGCGGTTCTGTCCACCATGACCGCCGCGGACTTCAACAAGCTGATGGACGAAGCCATCGCCATCCAGCCCCTGAGCGAATAACCCCAAAAACAGCCAAGGCGAGGGCAGCTGCGCCCTCGCCTTGCCTTTGTTTTCCAGTCCATTACACGAAAGGAATTATTTCATGGATAAGCTTGTTCAGCTTTTTTCTGACATTGCCGAGCTTCTGGGAAAAGACGGCTATAACTATGCCGGAGCCTACCTCAACGGCATCCGCAATACCCTGATTCTGGCCCTGGTGGGCACGGTTATCGGCTGCCTCATCGGCTTTCTGTGCGGCATTCTGCAAACCATCCCCCACTCCAAAAGCGACCACCCCATCAAGCGGTTCTTCCTGGCGCTGATTCGGGGCATTGTCCGGGTGTATGTGGAGGTTTTCCGGGGCACCCCCATGGTGCTGCAGGCCGTTTTCATCTACTATGGCCTGCCCTATTTCACCAATAACGCCATGCGCTTCAATAACATCTGGGTGGCTGCCATCCTCATCGTGTCCATCAACACCGGCGCGTACATGGCAGAATCCGTCCGGGGCGGCATCATCTCCGTCGACCCCGGTCAGACCGAGGGTGCCAAAGCCATCGGCATGACCCATGTGCAGACCATGCTGCATGTCATTCTGCCCCAGGCGGTGCGGAACATCATGCCCCAGATTGGCAACAACTTCATCATCAATGTGAAGGATACTTCTGTCATGTTCATCATCAGCTTCACCGACTTTTTCGCCGTCCACCGGGCGGCAGTGGGTGCCACTTACCTGTACTTCCCCTCCGCCACCGTGGAAATGGCAGCCTACCTGTGCATGACGCTGTTGGCCTCCTTCCTGCTGCGGAAGCTGGAAAAGCGGATGGACGGCGATGACAGCTACGAGCTGGTACATACCGACCCCCTGGTGATGACCGCCGGAACCTACAACCACCCCGACAAAGGCACCCCCTTTGACGAGCAGAGCAAGGAATTCCGGGAGAAAACCCGCCGTTCCCTGAAAAACCGCAACGGCAGCACGAGAGGAGAGCGTTAAAATGGCAGATACCATTCTGAAGATTCACCACCTGTCCAAAGCCTTCGGCACCCACCAGGTGCTTAAGGACATCGACTTCACCGTAAACAAAGGGGATGTCACCTCCATCATCGGCTCCTCCGGCTCCGGCAAGTCCACCCTGCTGCGGTGCATCAACCTGCTGGAAACCCCCTCCTCCGGCGAAATTCTCTACCACGGCGAGAATGTGGCCCGCCCCGGCTTCAACGCCCCCGCCTACCGCTCCCATGTGGGCATGGTTTTCCAGTCGTTTAACCTGTTCAACAACATGACGGTGCTGGAAAACTGCATCGTCGGTCAGGTGAAGGTGCTCAAGCGCAGCCGGGAGGAAGCCCGCCGGCACGCCATGACCTATCTGGAAAAGGTGGGCATGGCCCCCTACATCAACGCCAAGCCCCGGCAGATTTCCGGCGGTCAGAAGCAGCGGGTGGCCATCGCCCGGGCCCTTGCCATGGACCCGGAGGTGCTGCTGTTTGACGAGCCCACCTCCGCTCTGGACCCGGAAATGGTGGGCGAGGTGCTGGGTGTCATGCAGCAGCTGGCCCGGGAGGGCATGACCATGCTGGTGGTCACCCACGAGATGGCCTTTGCCCGGGATGTGAGCAACCATGTGGTGTTCATGAGCAACGGCGTCATCTGTGAGGAAGGCACACCCCAGCAGGTTCTGGAAAATCCCCTGCGGCAGGAAACCAAAGATTTCCTCACACGTTTTCTGAAATAACCCCCCAGGCAGCACCGAAAATGTGCTGCCTGTTTCGTTGCTTCCCAACAAATCATAACGCATTGTAGGGCAAAGGCATGCCTTTGTCGATTGGCAACAATCATTAACCTGGTAAAAACACAACATTGCGGCGAGGTCATGCCCTCGCCCTACCGTAAAATGCATCACCACATGGGCAGGCAGCACAATTTCTTGTGCTGCCTTTTGTGCATTCCGAACAAGTTGTGAACTTAATGTAACACTTGCATAGACCCCTTGACTTTTTGAAAAAATGAAGTATATTTAAGGCAAAAAGAATTAGCACTCTCATCACACGAGTGCTAAAATCGAAAGGAAGGATTGCAATGACCTTTAATAACTACACCCAAAAGTCTTTGGAAGCTGTGCAGTCCGCACAGCAGTTGGCTGTGTCCAACCACCACCAGCAGATGGAGCAGGTACACCTGATGCTGGCGCTGCTGCAGCAGGACGGGGGTCTGACGCCCCAGCTGCTGCGGAAAATGGATGTCAGCGTGGAGAGTTTGAACGCCGCGCTGAATACCCTGCTGCACAAGCTCCCCGCCGTCACCGGCAGCCGGGAGGCCGACCGGTTCTACATCTCCGCGGATTTGGACGCCACCTTCAACGCCACCCAGGAGCTGGCAAAAACCATGAAGGATGAATTTGTGTCGGTGGAGCATCTGTTTTTGGCCCTGCTGGATACTGCCCGGGGCGGCCTGAAAGAGATTTTCGACACCTACCGCATCACCAAGGAGGACGCGCTCAAGGCGCTGCAAAGTGTCCGGGGCAATCAGCGGGTCACCTCCGATAACCCGGAAAGCACCTACGATGCTCTGGAAAAATACGGCACCGATTTGGTCAAACGGGCCAGGGAGCAGAAAATGGACCCGGTCATCGGCCGTGACGAGGAAATCCGGAATGTGATTCGGATTCTCTCCCGGAAAACCAAGAACAACCCTGTGCTCATCGGTGAACCCGGCGTGGGCAAAACCGCCATTGCCGAGGGACTTGCCCAGCGTATCGTGAAAAAGGATGTACCCAAGAGTTTGGAGGACAAGACCATCATTTCTCTGGACATGGGCGCACTGATTGCCGGTGCCAAGTACCGGGGCGAATTTGAGGAACGGCTGAAAGCGGTTCTGAACGAAGTGAAGCAGTCCGACGGACAGATTATTTTGTTCATCGATGAGCTGCACACCATCGTCGGCGCCGGTAAAACCGACGGTGCCATGGATGCCGGCAACCTGCTCAAGCCCATGCTGTCCCGGGGCGAGCTGCACTGCATCGGCGCCACCACCCTGGACGAGTACCGCCAGTATATCGAAAAGGATGCCGCTCTGGAGCGGCGGTTCCAGCCGGTGCAGGTGGACGAGCCTACGGTGGAGGACACCATCGCCATTCTGCGTGGCCTGAAAGAGCGTTACGAAGTATTCCACGGCGTGAAAATCGCCGATTCCGCCCTCATCAGCGCCGCCAATCTGTCCCACCGGTATATCACCGACCGGTTCCTGCCGGATAAGGCCATCGACCTGGTGGATGAGGCCTGCGCCCAAATCCGCACGGAGATGGACTCCCTGCCCACGGAGCTGGACGAGGTTTCCCGGAAAATCATCCAGATGGAGATTGAGGAAGCCGCGCTGAAGAAAGAGGACGACGAACTGTCCAAGAGCCGCCTTGCCGCCCTGCAAAAGGAACTGGCAGAGGAGCGGGACAGCTTCAACGCCCGCAAGGCCCAGTGGGAAAATGAGAAAAACGCCATTGGCCGCCTGCAGTCCCTGCGGGAGCAGATTGAAAATCTGAACCGGGAGATTGAAGCGGCTCAGCGCAGCTATGATTTGAACAAGGCAGCCGAGCTGAAATACGGCCGCCTGCCGGAGCTGCAGCGGCAGCTTGCCGAAGAAGAACGCCGCGCCCAGAGTGCCAAGGAGGACAGCATTCTTCGTGACCGGGTCACAGAGGAGGAAATCGCCCGCATTGTCCAGCGCTGGACCGGCATTCCCGTGTCCCGGCTGATGCAGGGCGAGCGGGAAAAGCTGCTGCATCTGGACGAAACCCTCCACCAGCGGGTGGTGGGACAGGACGAGGCCGTGCAGGCCGTGACGGAAGCCATTCAGCGCAGCCGTGCCGGCATTCAGGACCCCAACCGGCCCATTGGCTCCTTCTTGTTCCTGGGCCCCACCGGCGTGGGCAAGACCGAGCTTGCCAAGGCACTGGCCCAGGCGCTGTTTGACGATGAAAACAACATCGTCCGTATCGATATGTCCGAATATATGGAGAAATACGCCGTGTCCCGCCTCATTGGCGCGCCTCCCGGATATGTGGGCTATGAGGAGGGCGGTCAGCTCACCGAAGCGGTGCGCCGCAAGCCCTACTGCGTGGTGCTGTTTGACGAGGTGGAAAAGGCCCATCCCGATGTGTTCAACATTCTGCTGCAGGTGCTGGATGACGGTCGAATCACCGACTCCCAGGGCAGAACCGTGGACTTTAAAAACACCATCATCATCCTCACCTCCAACCTTGGCTCGGAGTATCTGCTGGGCGGCGTCCATGCCGACGGCACCATCGACGAAAACGCCAAGTCCCAGGTCATGGCGCTGCTGCGCCGTTCTTTCCGCCCGGAATTTTTGAACCGGCTGGACGAAATCGTGTTCTACAAGCCGTTGACCCGGGAAAATATGAACGCCATCATCGATTTGCAGATTGCCAAGCTCAATTCCCGCCTGGTGCCTCAGCAGATTCGGGTGGAACTGACCCCCGGTGCCAAGGCCGCCATTGTGGATGCCGCCTACGACCCCCAGTATGGTGCCCGTCCCCTGCGCCGCTATGTGCAGCACACGGTGGAAACCATGCTATCCAAGCGGCTGCTGCGGGGTGACATCACCGCCGGTGCGGTGGTGACCGTGGATGTGGAAAACGGCGAACTGGTGCTGAAATAATTCCAAAAGCGCCCGTTTCAAGGCTGTCATTCTAAGCGAGCCGAAGAATCTCCACCTTTTTCTATGAGATCCTTCGACTCCGCTAACGCTCCGCTCAGGATGACAGTGGGGCATCGCCCGCGTAATTCCCAAAAGCAAAGGAAAATGCCGCTGCGCAAAAGCGCAGCGGCACTTGTTTTTTACAGCGTTATCAGCACATCCTCCACCTGCCGGGTTCTGTGGGGATAGCGGGCCAGCAGCGGCTGGTCAGCAGTTGACATAATGTAGGGATAGCCCACCATGTCCAGCATCCCCACATCGTTGTAATTGTCCCCGAAGGCCATCACCTCTCCGGGCGAGATGCCCAGCGCCCGGCACAGCAGCGCCATGCCGTCCCCCTTATTGCCCGGGGTGAAATCCAGCCACGGCTTTCCCGCCACCGCCACCTGCAGCGTTTTTCCCCACTCCGGGGCCATTTCCGGCTCCAACGCGCTGCTGTCGGGGCAGTAGGCAGAGATTTTCAGAAAATCCTCCGGCATTTCCTCCGGCGTATTCAAAAGCGTTACGCGATTGCCCACCACATCCCGGACATGGCGGATGATTTCCTCCCTTTTGGGGCACAGATAGCTCATATCCGCCCCGGAAATCAGCACCTCACAGTCCGGCCGTTCCAGAATTTCCCGGCACAGCTTCAGTCCCAGCGCCCGGTCGATGACCTTTTTCCCCAGAATTTCTCCGTTTCCGTAAACAATGGAGCCGTTTTCGCAGATATAGGTCATCCGCTCCGCGATGGGAGCAAACAGCTTCCGCAGGCTGGTATACTGCCGCCCGCTGGCGGCGCAGAACAAAATTCCCTTTTCCATCAGCCGTTCCGCCTGGGCAAAAAAGCCGGGGGAAATTTCCCTCTGGCTTCCCTGAAGCAGGGTTCCGTCAATATCACAGGCAATCAATTTTATCATAGCAATTCCTTTCCCGGGCAGGTGTCCTGATATTCTGACGGGGAGACACCCACCATTTTCTTGAATGTAGCGGAAAAATAGGCAATATCCCGATAGCCCACCTGCTCTGCCACCTCATACACCTTCACCCGGCAGTCCCGCAGCAGCTCCATGGCCCGGCGGATGCGGACCCGGGTCAGGTAAGATAGGATGGTGGAGCCGGTTTCCTTCTTAAAAGTGTGGCTCAGATACCCCTCGCTGATGCCCAAATCCGCCGCAATGGCGGAAATGCTCAGCGCCGGGTCATCAAAATGGGCGTCCACATAGGAAACCGCCCCCTGCACATATTTGCTCCTGTCCCCTTTTTTCAGCCCCGATTCCGGCGGTGACGGCACTGCCTTTTCCCCGGCGTACCGCCCCTGAACAGCCTGCACCGCCCGCTCCAGGTCGCCGTCATGGAAGGGCTTGAGAATGTAGTCCACCGCCCCCAGGCGGATGGCGTTCTGGGCATATTCAAAGGTATCAAAGGCAGTCAGAATGATGACAAACGCCCCATTTCCCATTTGCCGCAGCCGGCGCACCATCTCCAGGCCGTCCATTTTCGGCATTTTTATGTCGGTAATGATGAGATTGGGCTGATACCGCTGGGCCGCCGCCAGTCCTTCCTCGCCATTGGCGGCCTCGGCCACCACCGTGCAGTTCAGACTGCCCCAGTCGATGGTCAGGGCAATTCCCCGGCGAATCATTTCCTCATCTTCCACAATCAGCACTTTCAGCATGACTTTCCTCCTGCGTCAGCGGCAGCGTGGCGGTGATGACCGCGCCGCCGCCCGCCCGATTTTCCAATTTCAGGCCGTATTCCGGGCCATAATGTTTCTGTAAGATGGTATGGACATTGTAAAGTCCCAGATGGTGGGTGGTATCCCTGCTTTGGCGGCGGTAAACGCCCACCATCTCCGGCGGCAGCCCCCGGCCGTTGTCCTGCACCCGGATGCACAGATTTCCATCCCGGGCCTCCGCCGATACATAGATTTCTCCCCCGTCGGTGCCGTCAATTCCATGGAGAATGGCATTTTCCACCAGCGGCTGGAGCATCATTTTGGGAACCAGACAGTCCTCCAGCTCCGGCGCCAGCTCCATGGAAAAAATAAAGGAATCGGAAAGCCGCAGCCGCTGAATTTCCACATACCGCTCCAGAATCTCCGCCTCCCGGGCAAGAGGCACGAACTCCTCCGGGGAAATGGAAAAGCGGAGAATGTCCGCCAAATCCGTGGACATGGTGGCAAGCTTCGGCACCTGGTTGATTTTGCTGATCCACTTCATGGTGTCCAGGGTGTTGCAGAGAAAATGGGGATTGAGCTGGGCCTGCAGCATCCGGATTTGGGCATCGTTGAGCTGCTTCTGATTTTCCACCAGCTGCTCCTGATTCCGCTTCAGGGCGCACACCATGGCGTTAAAATGCTGGGCCAGCTGCCCCAGCTCATCATTTCTGTCGGATGGCACAAAAACATCCAGATGATTCTGTTCAACCTGCCGAAATCCCTCCTGCAGCTGCCCCACCGGGTAGAAAATCCGCCGGCTGAACTGCAAACTCAGCAGCACGGAAAACACCACGCAAGCCAGGCCGCAGACCAGGCTGATGAGCCGCAGCAGATGCAGCGTCTCCTCCGTAAACACATGGGGGCTGCGCAGCAGGAAGGTGATGCCGGTGGCCTCATCCTGCTGCAGGCGGTACAGATACCCGTCCGACAAATCCTCCAGACTTCCGCCGGAGAGCAGCTTGTCCCGGATGGTGCCGGCCAGTTCCGCCGTCACGCCGTCGCCGGAAGCGTACACCGGCCGCCAGAAGCGGCTGAGAATCAAAAGCTCACTTTGGGGGCTGTAAAGGCCGCCAAACAGGCTGGAAAGGCCGGAATCGGAAATACCCACCACCAGAAAACCGTCCGTCCCCAGGGCATAGGCGCATTGCAGCGGCGCGCCCTCCTCGCAGGCAAGGTAGGGTGCCAGGGTGCCGGGCGCGGCGGCGGATTTCAAAATGCCCCAGTCCGGCTGCAGGTGCTGCTGGTCGGCAAAGCGCTGGGTGGAATAGCACAGGGAGCCATCGGCATCATACAAATCAAAGCAGGCCAGCTCCCGCAGCCCTTCCGTGGCGGAAAACAGGCTGTTATACACCGCCGTATCCGCCGCACCGCTTCCGGCAAGTCCGGCGTGTACGGTTTCATCCCCGTCCAGCGCAGCGGATACCCGGACAATGTCGGCGCTCATGCGTCCGAACCGGGCCACCAGCGCGGAAAGCTCCTCCTCGCTCTGCCGCGCCGTTTCCGCATCCAGCCGCAGCCGGGCCACCTGCACCAGCGACGCGGTACAAAGCAGCAGCGGAATCAGGGACACCAGCAGAAATGTGGCAAAGAGCCGGTAGCGAAAGGAAACAAATTTTTTCTTCATGTCCCCGCCTCCCCACCAAATTGGAAGGCCCAGACCGACAAAATGGCGCTGCGGTCCCGGCTGGCGCCGGAAATGTCATAGGGCACCAGTGCCACGGACGACAGGGGCACCAGTTCCGTTCCCTCCGTCACATCCCGGCGCACCGGTCGGCGGCAGAACCGCTGGGCCAGCATCTGCTGCACATCCCGCCCGGATACAAAATCCAGAAACAGCCGGGCATTTTCCCCGTGGGGCGCATTTTTAATCAGTGCGCTGCCATCCGGCACGCAGCTGGTGCCGTCGGCCGGATAGACCATGGCGATGTCATCCCCGGCGGCAATCCGCTTCAGGGCAGTTTCCTCCAGGGTGATGCCCACCAGATTGGTGCCGTTTGCCACACTGGTCAGCACATCGGCAGAGGAATCCAGCTGTTTTCCCTGCAAAAATCCCGCAAAATCGGCAATGGCCGCCTCCCGGCTGCCGCCCACGGCCAGGGTATAGGTCACCAGGGCGGTGAAGCAGGAGCCGGAAATGGCCGGGTCCGTAAAGGCGATGCGGCCTTGAAACCGGGGATTGGACAAATCCTTCCACCCGGTGATTTCCTGGGGTGACACCAGCTTGGTATTGTAAATCAGCACCACCGGAAGCGACGAAAAGGGCGTCCACAAATCCTTCTCCCCCCGGTAGCGGCTGTCAATGTACCCGCTCTCGGCGCAGGTATAGGGCGCAAAGCAGCTGCCGTAGGATTCCAGGCTCTCCACACCCCCGCCGAACATCACATCCGCCCGGGGGGATGATGCCTCGGCGGCAATCCGGGCCAGCAGCTCGTTGGTGCCGCCGGTAACCACCTGCACAAAAATGCCGGTGCGGTTTTCAAACTCCGTGACGATGGGCAGCCAGACCTCCTGTTTGTGGGAGGTATAGATGACCAGCTTCTGTTCTTCCTTTGGGGCCAGTTCCTCCGCTGCCCGGGGGGCGGCAGTGCAGCCGGCCAGCAAAACAGCCGCTGCCAGCGCCAGCAGCAGCCCTTTTCTCTTTCTCATGGTATCCCCTCCTTGGGGCCGGTTCTCTTTTGGACGATTATAACATATAATAAACAGAATTTCAAATTTTTTTGTTGGAAATATCCAAAATTAACAAAAAAGAACAGTTTTGTCCTCTATGATTTTTCCGCCCGCCGCGTTAGAATAAAATCAAAGAGGGGAAGCCCTCACAAGAATCTTATAATGGAGGAAAGAATTATGAAGCGTATCGTTGCACTGTTGACGGCTGTGGTTATGTGCATGGGCCTGCTGGCTGCCTGTTCCAATGGCGGCGGCAAGGACGACACCAAGCTCAGCGCCACCCAGGAAATCATCCGGCAGGCTCAGACCATGACGCTGGAAGAGCTGGCCAAGAAGGCCATTGAAGAATCCAACGGCAAGATGTTCTATGGCGTTGGCAACTCCAGCCGGGGCAAAAAGGCCCTGCCCAAGTTCATTGAGTACCTGCAGACCATCGACCCCAACTACACCCTGGACTTTGAATGGCAGCAGCCCAAGAACAACAAAATCTTCGACCAGCTCACCGCTGACTCTCTGAAGGAAACCGGTACCTTCGCCATGACCCTGATTCAGGACGGCAACCAGATTGAGTCCAAGATGGTCAAGACCGGCGTTCTGGACACCTTCATTCCCAAGCAGTGGGCCGAGGCCAACGGCACCACCGCCGATAAATACGAGGGCTACCTGGCCCTGCAGACCCTGAACAAGGTGTTTATGTACAACTGCACCGGCTCCAAGACCTATGACAACTGCTGGGACTATGTTGCCGAAGGCGAGCACGGCCTGTTCATGGACATCGACTCCGAAATCGTGGGCAAGAACTTCCTGTACATGCTGACCCGTGAGGACTACGCCACCATGCTGAAGGAAGCCTTTGAGAAGCTGCCCGCCGCCGAGCAGGCTTACTTCCAGCCCACCATCAACGCCATGAAGTCCGAAGCCACCGACCTGGGTCTGGGTGCCAACGGTGCCTACGCCCTGGCCTGGATTAAGCTGTGGGTAGAAAGCTACAACGCCCAGACCGACGACGGCCCCATCTGCAACACCCTGGTTGACAAGTCCGCCACCGACCAGTTCGGTCTGCTGGTGTACTCCAAGCTGCGTGCTGTGGAAGAAACCGACTCCGTTTCCAAGAACAACATCAAGGTCGCGGCCTATCAGGACGGCTACGAAGGCATGGGCGGCTACGGCTACTGCCACTACCTGTTCGTCACCGACAACTCTCCCCTGCCCTGGACTGCCTGCGCCTTCATCGCCTTTATGACCTGCACCGTGGAAGGCTTCTCTCCCTGGGGCGCTGACATGGGCGGCTATTCCGCCAACCCCGTGGTCGCCACCGGCACCGAGGAAACCTATCAGCACGCCAAGGGCGGCATGGCCGAAGACGGCACCACCGTTCAGTTTGAGTGCAAGAACGACCGCGGCTACGAGTGGTGGACCACCACCGGCAAGCTGGTTCTGGAAGACCCCGAATACTGCGCCTCTGTTGCCTTCACCGTGGGCAGCTGGATTGAAATGCTGACGAAGTACAGCGCCGGCTAATGCTCCCAACGCGCCCCGGCGTCCTGTTTGAAGCAAAACAAGCGCCCTTGGAACTGCAACACGCGCTTCCAGGGGCGCATTTTTACTCCGAAAGAAGGAGATTTGACTATGACACAAACACCCAGGGCTTCCAAAGCCCAAATTCGGTTCAACCAGGTGAAAACCTTCTTTTCCAAGCCCTATAATGTGATTCTGGTGCTGATGGCCATTGTGCTCACCGTCAGCACCGCCGCCCCCATCATCGCCATCGTGGAAGACACCCTGAAAATCCACCCCGGCACCATCGACTCCCACCTCACCGGCAAGGTGGAAGGCTACACCTTCGTCAATTACATCGACCTGTTTACCAGCAAGCTGGCGCAGAAAAACCTCTGGCAGCCCCTTTGGAACACCGTACTGCTGGCGACCGGCTCCTGCCTGGTGGCTATCCTGTTCGGCGGTGCCGTGGCCTTCCTGGTCACCCGCACCAACCTTGCCTGGCGAAAATACATCAGCTCCATTTTCATTTTCCCATACATCATGCCCCAGTGGACGCTGGCGGTGGTATGGCAGAATGTGTTTAACTCCAACGCCGTCACCGGCACCTCCGACGGCCTGCTTGCTTCCCTGTTCGGCATTCACATGCCCATGTGGTGGTGCAAGGGGCTGTTCCCCAGCCTGGTTGTGCTGGGATTGCACTACGCCCCCTTTGCCTACATCCTCATCGGCGGCATTTTCCGGAATATGGACGCCAATCTGGAGGAGGCTGCCACCATTCTGGACACCCCCCGCTCCAAAATCATGACCCGCATCACCCTGCCCATGGTGCGTCCGGCCATTTTGTCCACCATTTTGCTGGTATTCGGCTCCTCCATGGGCAGCTATCCGGTGCCCCACTATCTGGGTCTGACCACTCTGGCCACCAAATATGTGTCCATGAACTCCAAATACACAGGCGAAGCCAGCATTCTGGCCATCATTATGATGATTTTCGGCGTGGCTATCATGCTGCTGAACCAGCTGAGCCTCCACAGCCGTAAAAACTACACCACCGTCACCGGAAAATCCGGCCAGATTTCCAAAATCAATCTGGGGCGGCTGGGAAAATATGTCATCGCCCTGGTGCTGGTGGTCGTCACCTTCTTCACCAGCATTTTCCCCATTGTTTCCTTTGCCTTTGAAACCTTCCTGCCCAACCCCGGTGACTACTCCTTCCTGTACACCGGCAACCCCGACAATCTGACCACCAAGTGGTGGCTGACCAAGACCAACGCCACAGACCTGTATGGTCAGAAGGGCATTTTGTACAACGAAACCATCTGGAACGCCTTCAAGGGCACCCTGCTGGTCAGCGTGGCCTGCGCCCTGCTTGCCGGAACCATCGGCACCATGATTGGCTACGCCGTTTCCAAAAACCGCCGGGGCAAGCTTGCAAGTTATGTAAACTCCGTAGCGTTCCTGCCCTATCTCATGCCCTCCATCGCGGTGGGCGTGGCCTTCTTCATTCTGTTTTCCAACGAAAAAATCAACCTGTTCAACACCTATACCCTGCTCATCATCGTCGGCACTGTCAAATACATTCCCTTTGCCAGCCGCAGCAGTCTCAACTCCATGCTGCAGCTCTCCGGCGAAATTGAGGAGGCCGCCATCATCCAGAATGTCCCCTGGGTCAAGCGGATGACCCGCATCATCATTCCCATTCAGAAATCCTCCATCATCAGCGGATACCTGCTTCCGTTTATGACCTGTCTGCGGGAGCTGAGCCTGTTCATGCTGCTGTGCGTGCAGGGCTTCATTCTCTCCACCACGCTGGATTATTTCGATGAAATGGGCCTGTATGCTTTCTCCAGCGGCATCAACCTGATTCTGATTATCACCATTCTGGTGTGCAACACACTGGTCAACAAAGTCACCGGCGCAAGCCTGGACGAAGGAATTGGAGGATAAACCATGCCGGAAATCAAATTAGAGCATGTAACCAAGCGTTGGGGAAAATTCTACGCCGTAGAAGACCTCAACATGACCATCCGTGACAACGCGTTCGTCACCCTGCTGGGCCCCTCCGGCTGCGGCAAAACCACCACGCTGCGCATGATTGCCGGACTGGAAACCCCCACCTCCGGCCGCATCACCATTGGCGACAAGGTGGTTTTCGACAGTGACATGGGCATCAATGTGCCCGCCAACAAGCGAAAAGTGGGCTTTCTGTTCCAGAATTACGCCCTCTGGCCCAACATGACCGTGTATGAAAATATTTCCTTCGGCCTGAGCAATGTGAAAGAGCCGCTGCCCAAGGTGGATTTTGAGGCTAAAAACGCCGCCCGGCTGGCCTCCATTCTGGAAAAGCCGGAGGAAGTGGTGAAGGTTCTGGAGGAATGCCGGGACAAAAACGGCAAGCTGGACGAGAAAAAGGCCCAGCTGAAGCTGATTGACGCCTTCACCATCTCCCTGTTCACCGCCAAAAAGCTCTATGGCTACCATCTGGAAAACGGCAAAAACATGGATGCCGAAATTGCCGCCCTCCGGGCCAAGGCCGCCGCCGCCCGCCGGGGTGCCCAGGCCGCCGGCGGCGAACTGAACGGGGATTTTGAACTGGTGAAAAACGGTCAGGTGGTGCTGGAAACCCGGAAACTGACCAAGGAAGAAATCGATTTGACCGTGCGCCGGGTTGCCCGCATCGTCAAAATCGGTATGTTCATGGACCGCTACCCCGCCGAGCTGTCCGGCGGACAGCAGCAGCGTGTAGCCATCGCCCGCACCCTGGCGCCGGAGCCCAGCGTGCTGTTCATGGACGAGCCGCTGAGTAACCTGGATGCCAAGCTGCGGCTGGAAATGCGCTATGAGCTGCAGCGGCTGCATCTGGAAACCGGCTCCACCTTTGTCTATGTCACCCACGACCAGATGGAAGCCATGACCCTGGCCACCGAAATCTGCCTGATTAACAACGGCGTTTTGCAGCAGTATGATGCCCCGCTGACGGTGTATGGCAAGCCGAACAACCTGTTTGTTGCCGACTTCGTGGGTAACCCCTCCATCAACTTTGTGGAAGCCAGCGGCGCCCAGCAGCCGGACGGCAGTCTGAATTTGACCATTTTCCGGGGGCGGCAGGTGCGTTTCATTCCCACCCAACCGCTGGATTTGGCCGCGTGGTTTGCCCAGCGGGACAAAGCCGCTGCTTCCCAGGCAGCGCGGCTGCAGGAAAAGCTGGCTACCAAGGGCTATGTGGAAAAGAGCAATAAGGATGAGGTATTCCGCTACCACATCCCCAAGGCAGACGAGGACGATTTCACGCCCCAGGAAGAGCCGGTCATTACCAATGAGGACTTTGTCCTGGGCATCCGCCCCGAGGCGGTGGAAATCACCGGCAGCACCGGCCTGCAGGGCGAGGTGTTCGGCGCCATGCCCACCGGCATGGAGTCCACCGTGAAGGTGGGCGTGGACGGGTATCTGCTCACCGGCGTGGTGTTCGGCTCCACCCTGTTCCGCATCGGTGAAAAGGCCCGGGTTTCCTTCAAGGACGAGGGCATCACCCTCTTTGACCGCAAAAGCGGCCAAAGAATCTGCGCCGGCCGACTGGAAATTCTGTAACACCCGCCGTTCCCCTTTCCTAAGCAAAATGCCCCCGCCGAGCCATCGGCGGGGGCATCTTTTGACATAAAAGCGGGAAAGTACACGCTTTTCGGCGCTTTACATAATTCAGTATGGCCGCGCCCCAATCTCATGGGGCAATGCCATGCACAGCATCAGTTACCGCTATCAGAACGCGCCTGACGATAGGCTTCCTCCAGGCCGGCATTCAGGTTGCCCTCCTCTATCACATAACTGCATAACGCACCTGATTGGGTCATTGTTGCGTGATTTCTGATGAAAGTCAACTCGGTGCCGTCACTTTTGACAAAGGTTATTAAATCCGGACCGTAAAGTATCTGGCCGTTCTCATTGACAGTGGTCAAGTGTTTATCGGTTTCCGTCCAGGCGAGGCTCTTCAAATATGTCACGACCGGTCCCATTTGGTCCTTGCTAACATCCCCAAATCGACTGTCGCGAATCTCTATTACATCCGCAAAAAAGGCATCATTAAACACATCCTTTTTCTGCGCATCATCCTGTTTTGGTGTGCAACCGCAAAGGCACAGTAACGCAACACTCAGCAAAATACAAGTCAATTTTTTCATAACGATTCTCCTTTCACACATATCGTTGATGATTGCAACCTGCGGAACGATTTATTTGCCTGTGTGAATGCGCAATACAGGCTGTGGCAGGATTTTCCTCTATTATCACGCATTCTTATTTTCTATATAACATACGCAAAATAAAAAGTCAAGCGAAATCCGCTTCCGAAGGGAAGCTGTTTTGTTGGAAATCCGTGCAACATAGCAGGAAAATGCGAAGTAATTGTGCTGTTTTCTACGGGATACAACTTCTCTCCTTTTGCAAAATTTTGCACCTTGACAAAGTATTTCGGATGTGATAACATCCCAATTGAAGAGCGCAGGCGTATTATAGTTAATACGCCTGCGTTCTTTTAGCACGCGGAAAAGGAGAAGAAACATGAAAAAACAGAATCAAATTCGGGCCCTGGCGAATCAGCTGCTCTGGGAGCTGGTGGGCAGTATTTTTGTGGCAATCGGCATTTACAATTTTGCGGTGCAGGCGAAATTTCCCATGACCGGCTTTTCCGGCCTTTCCATTATTCTCTACCGGCTGGTGCATATTCCCATCGGCTTGTCCACGATTCTGCTGAATATCCCGGTGGCCATCCTGTGTTACCGGCTTCTGGGGAAGAAGTTTTTTATCAGCTCGGTGCGGTGCATGATTCTCTCCTCTATCATCATTGACTATGTGGCGCCGCTGTTTCCTGTCTACACCGGAAACCGCCTTCTGGCGGCGCTGTGTACGGGCGTGTTCGGCGGCATCGGATATGCGCTGATTTACGCGAAGAACTCCTCCACCGGCGGTTCGGACTTCATCATTATGGCAGTCAAAGCGCTGCATTCCCATCTTTCTCTGGGCAGCATCGCCTTCTGGTCGGATGTGGGCATCATTCTGGTGGGCGGCATCCTGTTTCAGGATGTGGACGGCATCATCTACGGCATGATTGTCAACTATATTTTCTCCATCGTCGTGGATAAAATGATGTACGGCCTCAACGCCGGAAAAATGGCGCTGATTGTCACGGAGCACGGCGAAAAAATCTGCCAGGTCATCGATGACTGCTGCGCCCGAGGCAGTACCATCCTCCACGGACAGGGCGGTTATCAGGGCACGCCAAAGCAGGTTGTGATGTGCGCCTGCGGCAACAAGGAGATGTTCCGCCTGCAGCAGGCGGTGAAAAACGCCGACCCCCAGTCCTTTGTGATTGTGCTGGAATCCCACGAGGTACACGGCGAAGGCTTTCATATGTTCCAGATTGGCGGCGACCAGGCCGTCACGCCCCAGGAAAAACAGGATACTCAGGATGAATAAATCCCGACAGGGATTTAAAAAAGCACTCGCGAATGGAGAGGCTATGTAAAGAAGTAGTAACTTGTAATATTAAAAAATTAAGCTCCCTCGTCAGAGGGAGCTTTTTTCAACCGGCTATATAGATTCTGGTGTAAAAATCCGTTGCTCGCTGTGACTATAACCATCAGCAGCGGTTTTAATAGAAAACTTTCCTTGACGACACAATAGGAACTTATTTTTGATATTATTTCTTGAACGAAAATTGCAAGTGCAAGTTGGACACCCGCATGAATAAAAATTGTTCGGCGTAAGCCGGACTTGACTGCCATACAGCAAGCACGGCTGGCGCTGTCAAGGATGCCGTAGGCAAGGCGTAGCCGGTGCCTTGACAGGGTCAGGCGGGTTTGCTATCCACCGCATACACCCGGTCAAGGAACGAATCAAACAGTTCCTCGGGTGTTGCGTACCCCAACTTCTTTCTGGGGCGCGCGTTCAGCTCATCCGCAGCCGATAGAATATACTCGGCAGAGTAGTTCTGCATGGAAGCGCCCTTGGGAACGAAGGCTCGGAACAATCCGTTGTGGCGTTCATTTTGAGGCCGTTCCCATGAGGTGTAGGGATGGGCGAAGAACACCTCAGTGCCCCAGCTTTCGCACTGCGCAAAG
>JBGVGH010000032.1:0-3813 GCA_045121575.1 Faecousia sp. | reverse complement strand
GGGGCGAACGAGGCGACCGCCGCCGGGGGCGGAGAAAGGGAGCCGCGTGAGGTGCAGCGGTCAGCAAGCAGCAAGCTCACGAAGTGAGCGCAGCTGATGCTGGGCACCGCAAACCGGAATTCCTAAGGGGGCACCTTTGCGAAGCGCCCCTTAGGCAGATTCTTTGGGTACTTTCTTGTCTGCACAAGAAAGTACCGCCCCCGGCAGGGCGTTCCCCAATTTCAAAGCGGTGGGAATTACGCAACCCGGCGGCCGGGGAAGTAAAAACACCTCGACACACCCGAATTTGTCAGTTCATGGTGCTGCCGTTTTCGGCAAAGAGGGTGGCGATACGGCGGCGCAGGGCGGCGCTTTCCGGGGTGTCGGCGGTGCCGGCCTCGTCAATCCAGGCGGCGGAGGCGGCCTGGGCATCTTTCAGAGTCTGCAAATCTAGGCTCAAATCCGCCACCCGGAACACGGGAAGCCCGGACTGCCGGGAGCCGAAAAAGTCGCCGGGGCCACGCAGGCGCAAATCCTCCTCGGCGATACGGAAGCCGTCGTTGGTTTTGCAGAAGGCCTTCAGCCGCTGGAGGGTTTCCCCGTTTCGGTTGTGAGTGGTGAGAATGCAGTAGCTCTTGCTGCTGCCCCGGCCCACCCGGCCCCGGAGCTGGTGCAGCTGGGACAGGCCAAACCGGTCGGCATCTTCAATGACCATTAAGGTGGCGTTGGGCACATCCACCCCCACCTCAATGACGGTGGTGGCCACCAGAATGTCCGCTTCCTGCCGGGCAAAGGCACCCATGACCGCCTCTTTCTCGCTGCCTTTCATTTTGCCGTGGAGCAGGGAGACCTTTAAATCGGGGAAAACGGCGGTTTGCAGGGTTTCCGCCCAGACCTCCGCGGATTTGATGTTCAATTCCTCATTTTCCTCCACGGCGGGACAGACCACGAAGCACTGGTGCCCCTCGGCTACCTGCTTGCGGATAAAGGCGTTGATGCGGGGGCGGTAGCTTTCGCTGACCAGAAAGGTATCCACCGTCTGCCGCCCGGGGGGCAGCTCATCCAGAATGGACACATCCAAATCGCCGTACATAATCAGCGACAGCGTCCGGGGAATGGGGGTGGCGGACATCACCAGCAGGTGGGGGTCGAGGCCTTTTGACGACAGCTTCGCCCGCTGGGCCACGCCGAAGCGGTGCTGCTCGTCGGCAATCACCAGCCCCAGATTGGCAAAGGTGGTGGCCTCCGACAGCAGGGCGTGGGTGCCGATGACCACATCCACCGCGCCGTCTGCCATGGCAGAGCGGATGGCTTTTTTATCCTTTTCCTTCATGGAGCCGGTGAGCAGCCCCACTCGGATGCCCAGGGGGGTTAGCAGCCGGGAAAGAGAGGCGTGGTGCTGCTCCGCCAAAATTTCTGTCGGTACCATCAGGGCGCTTTGGCAGCCGTTGCGGGCGGCACAATAGGCGGCGGCGGCCGCGACCATGGTTTTGCCGCTGCCCACATCGCCCTGCAGCAGACGGTTCATGGGGCTTCCCTTGCCGAAATCGGCGAGAATTTCCTCAATGGCCCGCCTTTGCGCCCCGGTGAGGGGGAAGGGCAGGGCATTGTAAAAGGCAGTCATGTCGGTGTTTTGGAAGGGGAGGGCGGTCTTTTCCGCCCGGGCAGCCCGCATCAGGGAAAGTCCGGCGGAGAATACGAAAAATTCCTCAAAAATCAGCCGTTTTTTTGCCATTTCCGCCTCCTGCATGGAGGCGGGCTGGTGAATGGCAAAATAGGCCTTTTCCGCCGGAAGAATGCCGTAGCGCTGCCGCACGGCGGCGGGGATGATTTCCTCCGGGGGCTGGCAGATGGCCAGGGCCTGCTGCACCGCCTTGAGCACGGCAGAATTGCTCAGGCCCGCCGTCAGCGGATAGATGGGCAGCACCCGCCGGGTGGTGACGGGCGGGGAATCCGGCGACTCGAAGCTGGGGGAGGTCATGTTGTAGCCGATGAAATCCCCGGAAACGGCACCGTAAAAAATGTATTCCTTTCCGTAGCAAAGCTGCTCGGTGGTGAATTTCTGGTTGAAAAAGGTGAGATTCAGCCGGGCGGTGTGGTCGGCCACCTGAACCTTGGTGATGTCCAGCCCCTTGCGGACATGGCTGGTGCGGGGGTGGCTCATCACCACGGCCCGGAAGCAGGCGGGCTTGTCCACCTCCAGCTTATCGATGGTGACAAGCCTGGTGCGGTCCTCGTAGCCCCGGGGAAAATGGCAGATGAGGTCCTGCAGCGTGTGGATATTCAGGGCGGCAAACTGGGCGGCTCTGGCAGAGCCGATGCCTTTGAGGATGGTGATGGGGTCGGAGAGCTTGGCCATAGGACACCTCGGAAAATGGTTTTTCTTTATTATATCGGAATGAAAGGGAAAAAGCAATGGAACAGTTGGCCGCCTGCATTTAGGAATTAGGAGTTAGGAGTTAGGAATTAGGAATTAGGAATTAGGAATGAGAAGTTGACAGTTATCCGTTGTCAGTTATCAGTAGGGGCGGCATAAATGCCGCCCGTGACGCACCAGCTATGTAGGGCGAGGGCATGCCCTCGCCGGGCATTTCCACCGGAAATGCCATCCGCGAAGCGGATAAATTGGAGTTTATCGGGGAAGCGTTCGTACTTTTCTTGTCCCGCCAAGAAAAGTACCAAAAGAATGCGGCATAGGGGAGGCGCTGCGAAAAGGCGCCCTCCCCTATGTACCCTTTCCGCCGCAGACCGTCCGACCTCAAAAAATGTTCCGATTTTTTGAGGTCTGCCAAGTGAAAACTTTCAGGTTTTTGAGCTGTAAGCACCAAAAAATCGGAACATTTTTGGGTGCTGGATGGTGATGCGGCTGGGAATTCCTAAGGGGGCGCCTTTTCGTAGCGCCCCTTAGGCAGATTCTTTGGGTACTTTCTTGTCTGCACAAGAAAGTACCGCCCCCGGCAGGGCGTTTCTAATTTCAAAGCGGTTGGAATGATGCCGCCGGGCGGCGGGAAAGTAAAAACAGCCTGATAAACTCCAATTTGTAATTCGTAATTTATAACTTTGCATTTTTCCCTGGCGTGGCTTTGCGCTGTATTTGGCTGGCGGGTGGTCTATGGGGGCGGGGTGGGGCATAGAGTATAGAAATCAAGCTGGGAGGAATGGATATGACCATCAAGATGTCGGAGCTGCGGTGCAAGGAGGTCATCTGCCTGTCGGACGGGCGGCGGCTGGGGTATGTGTCGGATGTGGAGTTTACCTGCCCGGATGGGGAGATTCGCTGCATCATCGTGCCCGGGCCCTGCCGGTTTCTGGGGCTGTTCGGGCGGAAGGAGGACTTTGTCATCCCCTGGTGCAACATCAAACGCATCGGGCCGGACATCATTCTGGTGGATGCCCAGCCGGATGGGTGCCGGGTTCCCCGCTTTAAGCCGGGATTTCTGTAATTTATGCACCATACACAGAAAAAAACCGGAATAAACCAAAAATTTTTTGGAAAAAATACTTGCAATCTGGACTTCTTTCCTGTATAATGATTCGGCGTGGGATTTTCCCATGACTATATTTCACACCACACACCCGGGGACGGGTCGCTCCTGTGCCGAAAGGCGGGCGGCTCGGATGATCGGGGTGGAGGAACAAACAAAAGGAGAAAATTAAAATGGCTGTCGTATCTATGAAGCAACTGCTGGAGGCCGGTGTTCACTTCGGTCACCAGACCCGCCGCTGGAACCCCAAAATGGCTCCCTACATCTACACCGAGCGTAACGGTATCTACATCATCGACCTGCAGAAGACCGTTAAGAAGCTGGAAGAGGCTTACAACTTCGTCCGTGA
>JBGVGH010000031.1:0-7483 GCA_045121575.1 Faecousia sp. | reverse complement strand
TTCCTAACTCCTCATTCCTAACTCCTCATTCCTAACTCCTCATTCCTAACTCCTCATTCCTAACTCCTCATTCCTAACTCCTCATTCCTAACTCCTCATTCCTAACTCCTCATTCCTAACTCCTCATTCCTAACTCCTAATTCTCCCCGAACAGTTCCTCCACGGTGCCGAAGGTATAGCCCATCTCCTCCCATTTGGTCAGCAGCTCGTCCAAAATGGCGGCGTTGGTCTGGGAGGTGGAGTGCAGCAGCACCACCGCCCCGTTGTGGGTGCGGGGCAGGAGCTTGCCGAAGGCATACTCCCGGGTGGGCTGGGCGTCGTTGTTCCAGTCCACATAGGCAAGGCTCCAGAATACGGTCTTGTAGCCCAATTGCTTTGCCATTTCCAGATTCTTCTGGGAATAGGTCCCCTGGGGCGGGCGGTAATATTTTTCCATTTCCTGCCCGGTGATTTCCAAATATTTTTTCTCTAAATCCTCCAGTTCTTTCCGAAAAGCCTCCATATTTTCAATTTTCGACATATCCGGATGGTGCATGGTGTGATTGCCCACGGTGTGGCCTTCCGCCACCATCCGCCGCACCAGGTCGGCATTCTGCTCCAGATAGTTGCCCACCAGAAAAAAGGCCGCCGGTACATTGTGCTTTTTCAAAATGTCCAGAATTTGCCCGGTGCAGCCGTTTTCGTAGCCCGCGTCAAAGGTCAGATACAGCTTTTTTTCCTGGCTGCTGCCCACATAGGCCGCGTCGAATCCGGCCAGCGTGGCGGCGTTGGCAGGCCCAATGGGGGGCGCGCCCTCGGCCCGGAAGCTCAGCCCCCAGCTGGCGGTTTCCACCGTCTGGGCGGAAATAATCCAGGCTCCCAGTACCAGCGCCGCCAGAATCACCGCCAGAAGAATCATCACATCCCGTTTGAACACTCTTCATCCCTCCCGGGGACATCCTATGCAGCCGCAGCCCCCGGCATGACTGGCATGAAAAATCCCGCTTTCCGTAGGAAAGCGGGATTTTGTTATTTCATGCGCTTTTCCAGCGTGGCGGCAGACAGCGGCGTGAGATACACCCGGTCCATGCCGTATTCGGAGGTGAGGATAAAGGCCTTGGGCAAATCGTCACAGGGCACCACCATGCCCTCCTTTTCCGCCTTTTCCAGAAATTCCCGGGTGCGGCGGGAGGTGGAGGTGTTGTCCAAATCAAAAATGCCGATGACCGACTTCTGCCGTACCGCAAAATCTCCGCCGATGGCAATGTACATGGGCGTTTCTCCTTTCCTGCCCTCCATGGGGCCGTTGATTCGGTGTATGCGCAGGGGCGGCATTACCGCCTCATTGTCATCCTGAGCGGAGCGCAGCGAAGTCGAAGGATCTCATGGAGTAAGGTGGAGATTCTTCGACTCGCCTTCGGCTCGCTCTTAAATGACAAAACCTTTCCCCTCTGGGCGGCGAGGGCATGCCCTCGCCCTACATTGGGTTTTTTGAAAATATCTGCCACTGTAGGGTGGGGTCTTGACCCCACCGATTGGTTCGTTCTATTAATGCATTAATTAATTACGATACTACCCGGCGAGGGCATGCCCTCGCCCTACAATAGGTGGGAGGATGCGGGCGGCACGGATACCGCCTGGGGGTACCGATAACCATAAACTTCTACTGTAGGGTGGGGTCTTGACCCCACCGCTCGGTTCGTTCTTTTAACGCATTAATTAATTACGATACTACCCGGCGAGGTCAAGACCTCGCCCTACAGGGGCTGTGGGATTTGCGGGCCGATGTGGGCATCGGCCCCTACTGACAACTGACCACTGTCAACTCCTAATTCCTAACTCCTAATTCCTAATTCCCAACCGTTACCGGAACTTTTTGCTCTCCGCCACGGCCATTTCGTCGCAGCGGTTGTTTTTGGGATTTTCCGCGTGGCCTTTGACCCAGTGATAGCGCATTTCATGCTTTGCCGTCAGCTCCAGAAGGGTTTCCCACAAATCCGGGTTCAATGCGGGCTTTTTGTCGGACTTGACCCAGCCCCGTTTCTGCCAGGAGGCGGCCCAGCCCTTTTGCAGCCCGTCGATGACATACCGGCTGTCGGAATACAGCTCCACCACGCAGGGCTCCTTCAGCGCCTGCAGGCCCCGAATCACCGCCGTCAGTTCCATGCGGTTGTTGGTGGTGCTTTTTTCGCCCCCGGACATCTCCTTTTCAATGTCCCGGAAGGCCAGGATGGCCCCCCAGCCGCCGGGGCCGGGGTTGCCGGAGCAGGCGCCGTCGGTGTACAAGGTGACGGTTTTCATTCTCCGCTCTCCTGCAGGGCTTCCACCCGCTCCACAGAGACCACCTGGTTACCTTCTTCAATGCGCATGACGATGACGCCCTGCACATCCCGCTTGTAGATATTGACGCTCTTGGCAGGAATGCGGATGATGACGCCGCCGTTTTCAATCAGCATCACATCATCTTCTTCGCCCACCACCCGGCAGCCTGCCACAAGGCCGGTCTTGGGGGTGATGTTGTAGTTCTTCAGGCCCTTGCCGCCGCGGCCCTGGGCAATCTTTTCACCATTTGCACCGGTGCGGAGGTACTCCTGAAGCTCTGTGCGCTTGCCGTAGCCCTTTTCCGTGACGGTGAGGAGTGTTTTACCCTCCTCGGCTTTCTCCGCTCCAATGACCCTGTCGCCCGCCGCAAGGGTAATGCCCCGCACGCCCACGGCATCGCGGCCCATGGGGCGCACATCGTTTTCGTTGAAGCAGATGGCCATGCCCTGGGCAGTGGCCAGAATGATGTTGTCATTGCCGTTGGTGCGAATCACATTGATGAGGCTGTCGCCCTCGTCCAGAGTGATGGCCCGGATGCCGGTGCGCCGGTTGGTTTTCAGGGCGATGAAGGGAATGCGCTTGACGGTGCCGAATTTGGTCACCATCATCAGATACTCGTTTTCGTCAAATTCCCGGGTCATCACCAGCGCCGTGACGCTCTCGCCCTGCTCCAGAGGCAGGACATTGACCATGGCGGTGCCCCGGGCGGTGCGGCTGGCCTCGGGAATCTGGTAGCCCTTGCGGTGGTGCACCCGGCCCCGGTCGGTGAAGAACAGCACATGGTCGTGGGTAGAGGCCACGGACAGGCTCTTGACAAAGTCCTCCTCCTTCAGGTTCTGGGCGCTGATGCCCCGGCCGCCCCGGCTCTGGGTGCGGTAGGTGTCCACGGGCATCCGCTTGACATAGCCGTGGTTGGAGATGGTAAAGACGCAGCTTTCCTCCTCGATGAGGTCCTCGATGTCGATTTCGTCCTCCACATCCTGAATCTCGGTGTAGCGCTCGTCGCCGTACTTGTCCCGGATGGCGGTCAGCTCTTCCTTCAGAATATCCCGCACCAGCTGGGGGTCCTCCAGAACCCGCAGGAAGTAAGAAATTCGCTCCTGCAGTTCCTTATACTCGGTTTCCAGTTTCTCCCGGTCCAGGCCCTGCAGCGCCTTCAGACGCATATCCAAAATGGCCTGCGCCTGCACTTCGGACAATCCGAAGCGCTCCATCAGGTTTTCCCGGGCGTTGTCGTAGGAGGAGCGGATGATTTTGATGACCTCGTCAATGTTGTCCTGGGCAATGAGCAGGCCCTCCAGCAGATGGGCCCGCTCCTGGGCCTTTTTCAGGTCATAGCGGGTGCGGCGGACAATGAGGTCTTCCTGGAAGGTCAGGTATTCGTCCAGAATTTCCCGCAGGGACAGCACTTTGGGCTGGCTCTGGTTCTTCACCAGCGCCAGCATATTGATGGCAAAGGTGGTCTGCAGGGAGGTCTGGGTGAACAGCTTGTTCAGCACAATCTGGGGATTGGCGTCCCGCTTGAGCTCAATGACGATGCGCATACCGCTGCGGTCAGATTCGTCCCGGATGTCGGAAATGCCGTCCAGCCGCTTTTCGTTGACCTGGTCTGCCATGGATTTAATCAGCATCCGCTTGTTCACCTGATAGGGAAGCTCGGTGATGATGATTCTGGTGCGGTCGTTGCCGAATTCCTCGAAGTGATGCCGGGCACGCAGCGTCAGACGGCCCTTGCCGGTGGCGTAGGCCGCCCGGATGCCGGCCCGGCCCATGATGATGCCCCGGGTTGGGAAATCCGGGCCTGTGATGTGCTGCATCAGGTCGGAAAGGGTCACCTCCGGGTCATCCAGCACGCAGATGCAGGCGTTGATGACTTCCGTCAGGTTGTGGGGCGGGATGTTGGTGGCCATGCCCACGGCGATGCCGGAGGAGCCGTTGACCAGCAGGTTGGGGAAGCGGGAGGGGAGGACCCGGGGTTCGGTGCGGGTTTCGTCGAAGTTGGGGTCCCAGTCCACGGTGTCCTTTTCGATGTCCCGCAGCATTTCGTTGGCGATTTTGGACATTCTCGCCTCGGTGTAACGGTAGGCAGCCGGGGGGTCGCCATCCACAGAGCCGAAGTTGCCGTGGCCGTCCACCAGCATATACCGCATGGAGAAGTCCTGGGCAAGACGCACCAGGGCATCGTAAACAGAGGCGTCGCCATGGGGATGGTACCGGCCCAGCACATCACCGACGCAGGTGGCGGATTTGCGGAAGGGGCGGTCGGAAGTCAGGTTATCCTCGTACATGGCGTAGAGGATGCGGCGGTGGACGGGCTTCAGGCCGTCCCGCACATCGGGCAGCGCCCGTCCCACAATGACGGACATGGCATACTCGATGTAGCTGCTTTTCATTTCCTTTACCAGCTCGGATTCGATAATCGCCTGGTCGGGATAGCGAATGTCCTCCGGCTTGTAGTCTTTCTTATGTTGTGCCAAAAGAATTTCCTCCTTTTGCTGCTGTTGTATTCTGGGAATTGTATTCTTGGGATTGTCGGGCGAGGCCACGCCCTCGCCGCCGGGTTCGTTCTTTCTTTCCGTTCTGACAATTGCTACCGGTCGGCAAAGGCGGTGCGCCCGCAGGGAATTGGCATATCCATGATTGCCGGGGGCAATCATACAAATAAATTATCATGCCTTTGCCCTACAATGGGTTGTATTTTTGCGGCAGGCAATTTAATAATCCAGATTCTGGGCGAATTTGGCGTTGGTTTCGATATATTCCCGGCGGGGTTCCACTTTTTCGCCCATGAGCAGGGTGAAAATTTCGTCGGCTTTGGCCGCGTCGTCCAGGGTGATGCGCTTGAGTGTGCGCTTTTCCGGGTCCATGGTGGTCTCCCACAGCTCGTGGGGGTCCATTTCACCAAGGCCCTTGTTTCTGGAAATGTCCACCTTGGCGTTGGGATTGTCCCCCCGCATTTCGGCGGAAATCTGGTCCCGCTCCGGGTCGGAGAAGGCATAGCGGGTGGTCTTGCCCCGCACCAGCTTGTAAAGCGGCGGCATGGCGGCGTACACATAGCCGCCCTCAATCAGCGGCCGCATGAACCGGAAGAAGAAAGTCAGCAGCAGCGTCCGGATATGAGAGCCGTCCACATCCGCATCGGCCATGATGACCACTTTGTGATAGCGCAGCTTATTCGTGTCAAACTCCTCGCCGATGCCGGCGCCCAGCGCCGTAATCACCGGCTGCAGCTTGTCATTGTCGATGACCTTGTCCTCCCGGGCCTTTTCCACATTCAGCATTTTACCCCACAGGGGCAAAATGGCCTGGAACCGGGAATCCCGGCCCTGGGTGGCGGAGCCGCCTGCGGAGTCACCCTCGACGATATAGATTTCCGTCAGCGACGGGTCACTTTCGTTGCAGTCGCGCAGCTTGTCGGGCATGGCCGCGCCGCCGAGAGCGGATTTGCGGCGGATGTTTTCCCGGGCTTTCCGGGCAGCTTCCCGGGCCCGGTTTGCCATCATGGCCTTGTCCAGAATCACCCGGGCCGTCTGGGGATGCTCCTCAAAATACACCGCCAGCTGCTCCGACACAATGGAATCCACCAGGGTGCGGATGTAGGCGTTGCCCAGCTTTGCCTTGGTCTGGCCCTCGAACTGGGCATCGGTGAGCTTGACGGAGATGATGGCGGTGATGCCCTCCCGGCAGTCCTCGCCGGAAACCTTGTCGTCACCCTTGATGATGCCGGTTTTGATTCCGTAGTTGTTCAGCACCCGGGTCAGGGCCGCCTTGAAGCCGGTTTCGTGCATACCGCCTTCCGGGGTGCGCACATCGTTGGCAAAGGACATGAGAAATTCGCTGTAGCCGTCGGTGTACTGCATGGCGATTTCCGCCGAAGCGTCCCCCTTGCTGCCCTGCATATAGATGACATCCTGGTGGATGGCGGTCTTGCTGCGGTTGGCCCAGGCGGCAAACTCCCGGATACCGCCCTCATAGCACATGGTTTCGCTCACCGGCTCGTCCTGCCGGGCGTCGGTGATGGTGATGGAAAGGCCGGCGTTGAGGAAGGCTTCCTCCCGCATCCGCTCGTGGAGGATGGCATAGTCATATTCCAGAGAATCAAACATCTCCGGGTCGGGCTGGAAGGTGACCTCGGTGCCGGTTTTGTCCGTATTTCCCACCACGGTCATCTCCTGGGTGATGACGCCCCGGGCGAATTTCATCTCATGGATTTTTCCGTTTTTGTGGACCCGCACCGTCAGCCACTGGCTCAGGGCGTTGACAACGGAGGCGCCCACGCCGTGCAGGCCGCCGGAGACCTTGTAGCCGCCGCCGCCGAACTTGCCGCCGGCGTGCAGCACGGTGAAAACCACCTCCAGAGCGGGCTTGCCGGTCTGGGGCTGGATGTCCACGGGGATGCCGCGGCCGTCATCGGTGACGGTGATGGAGTCGCCGGGGTTGATGGTGACGGTGATGTGCTTGCAGTAGCCTGCCAGCGCCTCGTCGATGGAGTTGTCCACGATTTCGTAGACCAGGTGGTGCAGTCCGGAGCTGGAAGTGGAGCCGATATACATACCGGGGCGCTTGCGCACCGCCTCCAAACCCTCCAGAACCTGGATTTGACTGCCGCCGTATTCTTCCGTAACTTTCATTTCGTCAGACATAAGTCCTCCTTGTTTTTTGAAAGATGGGCTGTATAAAACCCATAAATATTCATTTTGTATATACTTGTATATTTATTGTATAGTGGTTGGAATGTGTATTCAATATTTATGCATAAATTGGAGAGAATACCCCATTTTCCCGTCCACCATATATGGACACTTTTTATCCTGTCATTGCGACCCCTCCCGCAGGATGGTGTCGCTACAACACCGTAGGGGCGGATACATGCCGCCCGAAAAGCCTTCCCCTTTGGGGAAGGTGGCACGGCGTCAGCCGTGACGGATGAGGTTGCCCGGCTTGAATTCGCCGATGCGTACCATCAAAGATTCAGCTTTTCCCGCCCTCTCAGTCAAAAATCGGAGATTTTTGACAGCTCTCCCAAAGGGAGAGCCTTTCCGCTTTCGCGGATAAATGCCTGCCGTCCATGTCATCCTGAGCGGAGCGCAGCGCAGTCGAAGGATCTCATAGGAAAAGGCGGAGATTCTTCGACTCGCCTTCGGCTCGCTCTTAAATGACAAACTTTTTACCTCTGAGCGGC
>JBGVGH010000030.1:0-31647 GCA_045121575.1 Faecousia sp. | reverse complement strand
ACATGTATTAAAGCCTCCCAGGCCATGTGGCTCGGGAGGCTTTTTCTTGACTGTGGTTTGGAGATTTGGTAGAATAGATTTAACACCGACGCTCAAGGCGAAGTATCTGTACGACGCCTGGGGCAACTGCACCATTTCCAGTGAAACGACCAGTTACGATGTTGCCAACGCCAACCCCATCCGTTACCGTGGTTACTACTACGATGACGACACTGGCCTGTACTACTGCAACGCCAGATACTACTCTCCCAAATGGCACAGATTCATCTCTCCCGATGGTACCGGCTACCTAGACCCCGAATCCGTCAACGGCCTAAACCAGTATTGCTATTGCGGTAATGACCCAGTAAATTGCATTGATCCTTCCGGGCATTTTGTACTAACAGTTTCTGCACTTTTAACAGGTGTCGCTATTGCAGCTGGAATTGGTGCTGGTATTGCGTTTGGAGCAACAGCTTGGACTGATTGGCGTGATGATGGTCAGGTCTTTAATGGTAGTGTAGGCTTTGACCAATATTTGGGTAATATACTGGGAGGAGCAATTTCTGGTACTGGAATTGGCGTTTGCGGCATGTTAGGCGTATCGCTTGGTATTTCGATTGTAGCCGGTGAGGCCTTGGCCGTGGGGGCAACTACACTATCTGGTATGGCTACATTGGGAATCAGTCTGGGCTCTGCATTTGGCACTGGCGCATTAGGATACACAGCAAGAGTTGCGTTCAATAGCACAGAAAACTTTGATTGGACTGATATGTTTATTTCGGCTGGTGCCAATACAGCAAGCGGATTTACTACCTTTATCGCGTCAATGTGGCGAGGGGCTTTAGGCTATATGATTCCTGGGCAGAAAACATCTCTTCATAATCTGCTTATGTACCAAATCTTTATGTTTGAACATCAAGGTTTTACGATAAAAGCTCTGATTGCCTTCATTAAGAACAAATTGCAGGAGGTATATTGATGGTTTTCCTTAATCGCGGCTACTTCTATCCGATGCTAATCATTTTGAGCCTGGTATTTCTGCCTATGATTGCCTTGGGGATTTTGTGGCTCTTTTACGCGGAAGACTTTATGCCACTTGTAGCAATAACGGTGGTTTCGATTATCTATTTTTCCCTTCTTATCATGGCTAGGAAAATATCCAAATCCTCAAAGTATTATCTGATTTGCCATGAGGATTACTTGGAAATAAATTATCCCAATCTTGCAAAGAAGAATGAACTGCATTTTCAAATTCAAAATACAGATATTCTTCAATTTGATTACTGTAAATTGTTCTCCAGGAAAGCGTGGCTATTAATTCCTGTTTTCGATTTACCACAATGTGTTTTTATGACATATATGGAGAATAACACAAAGGTGTGCAAATTGATTGGCTATATGGAATATGCAGATATTCAGAAATTAGCGCAAAAGGCAAATGTAGGACTGGTTGTTCATTAAGGATGTTTACTTTCAAAGCGAATAAAGATAGGAAAGGAATCTCCCGGGTCATCACGGCCCGGGAGGCTTTTTCCTGACTGCGAGAGAAAAGTTTTTTCCTAGCCTAAACCGGACACGAAATGTCCACATTTTGCTGTATCATCTGTTTATACCGCAAAAAGGGAGTTACGCTTTTTTGATAATAGAACAAGCTTCAGTTCTGCAATCAACATTTTATGTTCCATTGGTGTAACAGTTCTGCTTATTTGCATCGTGATTGCGATAATTGTCGTTATTGAAAAAATGTTTTGAAAATTGAATTGAAACATGGACACACAAAATATGTGTATGTTTCCCATTATTCATCTTTCCAAATTAAGCAAATCATCAATGTCCTCACATCCCAAAAACACAAAAGGATCTAAGAAACTGTCAAGAGGCTGGCCTGCATATCATTTTGCAGGCCAGCTTTTTCTTGACTGCCATTCCTTTGTGTGATATAATAGAACAGAAGTTCGAGAAAAAGATGAGAAAAAGTAACAGGAATGATTGAAAACCCGGCGGGTATATGATATACTGTAATCAATCATACACCCGGAGGCGTTTATGGAAGAAATTACCGAGTTTCAGCGGGAAATCACCGCTTTTTTACCTGAAATTGAGATAAAAGCCAATGAGCCTATGGCAAAACACACCTCCTTCCGCATCGGCGGCCCGGCGGAAGTCATGGCCTTCCCCAAGAGCGAAGAGGAGCTGTCGCGTGTGCTGAAAGCTGCCGGAAAACTGGGCATTCGGCCTGTGATTTTGGGCGCGGGTACCAATGTTCTGGCCCCGGACGAGGGGCTGCGGGGGCTGGTCATCTGCCTGAAGGACTGTCTGGCAGGTGCTGAGCAGGTGGGGGAGAATACCATCCGGGTTTACGCCGGTGTCACCCTGGCCAGAGCGGCAAATTTTGCCGCTTCCCGGAGTTTGGGCGGCCTGGAATTTGCCCACGGCATTCCCGGCACGGTAGGCGGCGGCGTGTATATGAACGCGGGTGCCTACGGGGGCGAAATTTCCCAGGTGTGCAGCCGGGTTTGTGTCATGGATGGCGAAGGCAACCAGCGGTTGCTAACGGCGGAAGAAATGGGGTTTTCTTACCGTTTCAGCCGGATGCAACTGGAAAGTGACATCATTTTGTGGGCAGAATTTCAGCTTTCTCCAAAACCAGAGGAGGAAATCCGGGCCAAAATGCAGGAGTTGATTGCCCGCCGCCGGGCATCCCAGCCCCTGGAACTGCCCTCTGCCGGCTCTGCCTTCAAGCGCCCGGCCAGCGGTTACGCCGCGGCGATGATTGAAAGCGCCGGGCTGAAAGGCTTCCAAATCGGCGGCGCCGCCGTGTCGGAAAAGCACGCCGGATTCGTGGTGAATCTGGGCGGCGCCACTGCCGCGGATGTGCGGGCGGTGTTGCAGACGGTAGCGGACAGGGTGGAACAAACAAACGGAACCCGGCTGGAGCCGGAGATTCGGATTTGGTAAGGAGGGAATGACGGTGGCACAATCCTTTTCGGGCACGGCAAAGGCAGAAATATGCCGGGTGGCTCCCGGCAAAACCTGCTGCGCTCTGGCGCAGTGCTTTGGCATTCTGCTGTTTTGCAACAGCTTCGGCAGCGACGGCGTGCGCATCATCACCGAGAGCCGGGAGTTTGCCCAGCTGCTTCCCAAGCTGCTGCGCAAGGCCTTTGACCTGCAATTTGACAGCGTGCCGGAGCCGGATTGCGGCGGCAAGCTGATTTTTCAGATAACCAGCCCGGAGAAAATTGACCGCATCATGGCTTCTTACGGCTTCAGCCGGGGCGGCACCTTATCGCTGCATATTAACCTGCCCATGGTGGAGGAGAGCTGCTGCCGCACCGCCTTCCTGCGGGGGGCGTTTCTGGCGGGCGGCTCGGTGACAGACCCGGAAAAGGGCTACCACATGGAGTTGACCACCACCCACCAGAGTGTGGCAAGGGAGTGCTACACGCTGATGCACGAAGCCCTGGGCTTCTATCCAAAAACCGCCGCCCGGGGCGGGGGACAGGTGCTTTATTTGAAAAACAGCGAGCTGATTTCCGATTTTCTCACCTTTCTGGGTGCGCCGGTGGCGGCCATGGGTATTATGGAAGCCCGGCTGGAAAAAGAGCTGAATAACAAAGTAAACCGCCGCTGCAACTGCGATGATGCGAATATATCCAAGGTAGTGGAGGCGGCCCAGGAGCAGCTTTCCGCCATCCGCGTTTTGCGGGAGCGGGGCATTCTGGAGCGGCTGCCCCAGAAAATGGCGCAGGCGGCGCAGGCGCGGGAAGCAAACCCCGCCGCTTCGCTGACGGAGCTGGCGGCAATGATGAGTCCACCCATATCCAAACCTGCCATGAATCACCGCCTGAAAAAGCTGGTGGCCATGGCGCAGGAGGAAATACAATGAGTTTTGTACATTTGCATGTCCATACGGAGTACAGTCTGCTGGACGGCGCCTGCCGCATCGGCTCCATGATGGAGCGGGTGAAGGAACTGGGGCAGAGCGCCATCGCCATCACCGACCACGGGGTGATGTACGGCTGTATCGATTTTTATAAAGCGGCCAAGAAGGCGGGCATCAAGCCCATCATTGGCTGCGAGGTCTATGTGACCCGGCGCACCATGGCTGACCGGGTGCATGGCATTGACAATGACCCCTACCATCTGGTGCTATTGTGCGAAAACCGCACGGGATACGAAAACCTGTGTTATCTGGTTTCCCAGGCGTTTACCAACGGCTTTTACGGCAAGCCCCGGGTGGATTTGGACCTGCTGCGGCAGCACCATGAGGGGCTGATTGCCACTTCCGCCTGCTTAGCTGGCGGCGTGGCCCAGTATCTGCTGAATGAGGAATATCAGGAGGCGAAGGAATACGCCCTGAAAATGCGGGACATTTTCGGGGAGGGGAACTTCTATCTGGAATTGCAGGACCACGGCATTCCGGAGCAGCGGCCGGTGAATCAGGGGGTGCAGCGCATTGCCCGGGAAACGGGGCTGCCTCTGGTGGTTACAAACGATGCCCACTACCTGCGCAAAGAGGATGCGGCCATGCAGGATGTGCTTCTGTGCATCCAGACCGGCAAGACCGTAGACGAAGAAAACCGGATGCGGTTCCAGACCGATGAATTTTACCTCAAGAGCGAGGAGGAGCTGCGCCAGCTTTTCCCCGGCTGTGACGAGGCCTTTGAAAATACGGCGAAAATCGCCCAGCGGTGCAACCTGGAATTTGTATTCAACGAGTACCATCTGCCCTCGTTCCCCATCCCGGCAGGCTTTACCAATGAGGAGTATTTCCGCAAGCTCTGCATGGACGGCTTCCGGGAGCGGTATGACAATCCGCCCGAAAGCTATCTGGAGCGGCTGGAATATGAAATCGGCGTTATCAGCCGCATGGGCTATGTGAATTACTATCTGATTGTCTGGGATTTTATCCGCTATGCCAAGGAAAACGGCATCCCCGTTGGCCCTGGCCGTGGCTCCGGTGCCGCTTCCATTGCGGCCTACTGCCTGCACATCACGGAAGTGGACCCCATGCAGTATGCGCTGATTTTTGAGCGGTTTTTGAACCCGGAACGGGTGAGTATGCCCGATTTTGATACGGATTTTGGCCCGGAGCGCCGGGGCGAGGTGATTGAGTATGTGATGCGGAAGTACGGCGCGGACCATGTGGCCCAGATTGCCACCTTTGGCACCATGGCTGCCCGGGGTGCCATCCGGGATGTGGGCCGGGCTCTGAATTTTACTTATGCGGAGACGGATGTGGTGGCAAAGCTGGTGCCCAACACCCCCCACATCACCCTGAAAGAAGCCCTGGAGATTTCTCCCCGGCTGAAAGAAATGTACGACACCGACCTGCGGGTGAAAAAGCTCATCGATACCGCCATGAGCCTGGAGGGCATGCCCCGCAACACCTCCACCCACGCCGCCGGCGTGGTGATTACCGCCGACCCGGTGTATACCTATGTGCCGTTGTCCCGCAATGATGACACCATCGTGACCCAGTACACCATGACCACCATCGAGGAGCTGGGACTGCTGAAGATGGACTTTCTGGGTCTGCGGAACCTGACCATTATTGAGGATGCCCAGCAGGAGATTCGGAAAATCCAGCCGGATTTCGACATTTCCAAAGTGCCGGACGGGGATGAAGCGACCTTTGCCATGCTGGCCGAGGGTAAGACCCAGGGCGTGTTCCAGATGGAGTCAGCGGGCATGACCGGCGTGTGCATCAACATGAAGCCCACCTCTATCGAGGATTTGACGGCTATTGTGGCGCTTTACCGCCCCGGCCCCATGGATTCCATTCCCAAATTCATCGCCAACAAGCTGGACCCCCGGAAAATCACCTATAAGACGCCGCACCTGGAGCCAATTCTGAAAATCACCTACGGCTGTATTGTCTATCAGGAGCAGGTTATTGAAATTTTCAGAACCCTGGGCGGCTATACCATGGGACAGGCGGATAACATCCGCCGGGCCATTTCCAAGAAAAAGATGCAGGTCATCGAAAATGAGCGGAAGGTCTTCGTCTACGGCGACAAGGAGCAGGGAATTCCCGGCTGCGTTGCCAACGGCGTTTCGGAAGCAGCGGCCCAGTCCATTTACGATGAAATCGTTGACTTTGCCAATTATGCCTTCAACAAGGCCCACGCCGTGTGCTACGCGGTGGTGGCCTATCAGACGGCTTATCTCAAGTGCCACTATCCCCAGCAGTATATGGCAGCGCTGATGACCTCGGTGCTGGACAGGCTGGACAAAATTTCCGGCTACATTGCCGAGTGTAAAGAGCTGGGCATCCAGGTTCTGCCGCCGGACATCAACCACTCCGAGGACCCCTTCGTGGCGGAGGGGGACGCCATCCGCTTTGGCCTGGGCGCGGTGAAAAATGTGGGTCGTGGACTGATTCGCAGCATTTCCGCCAACCGGGCGTCGGAAGGGCCGTTCCGCTCCCTGGAGGATTTCATCCAGCGGATGGGCGACGAACTGAACAAGCGGGCGGTGGAAAACTTCATCAAATGCGGCGCCATGGACTGCTTTGGGTATCACCGCAGCGAGCTTTTGGCGGTGTATGAGGCCATGATGGATTCCATTGCCGACAGCCGCAAGCGGAATCTGGACGGACAGATGGGTCTGTTCGGTATGCTGCAGGACGATGACAAGGCGGCGGCTATTCCCATCCCCCAAATGGAGGAAATGAGCCGGGCGGAAATGATGGCGGCGGAAAAGGAAACCACTGGCATCTACCTGTCCGGGCATCCTATGGACGACTACCGCAAATATCTGAAAAACACCCGCGTGGTGTCCATTGCCACGCTGATGGGGGAGGACTGCCCGGTGCGGGACGACGAAATCGTCAGCGTAGCCGGCATTGTCCAGGCGGTGAAGATGAAGTCCACCCGGAACAATTCCATGATGGCCTATGTGACGGTAGAGGATGATACCGCCTCCATGGAAATGCTGGCTTTCTCCAATGTGCTGAACCAGTACGGCGGCTATCTGCGGGAAGGTGCGGCGGTGGTCATCACCGGCAGACTCTCTGTGCGGGACGACAAAGACCCCCAAATCGTCATCAACCGGGCACGGCCCATTTCGGATTATGCCGAGCAGCCCCAGGCTCCGGAAACACCGGCACCGGCGCAGAAGCAGCCTTTGCAGGGAAAGCTTTACCTGCGCCTGCCTTCGGAAAACGCGCCGGAATACCGCAAGGTGCGGGCGATTGTGAATATGTTCCCCGGAAGCAACGAGGTGGTGCTCTATTTTGCCGATACCCAGCTCCGCCGGGGCAGCCGGTGCGGTTTTTCGGAAAGTATGCTGGTAGAGCTGAAGAATTTGCTGGGGCAGGAAAATGTTGTGCTGAAATAGCTTTCCTTTTTTATGGAAATATGTTATAATCAATCGAATGGAAAGGGGGCGCACGCTGTGAAAAAAAGAACAAAGCTTGCCGCCGGAATGCTGGCTCTGTCGCTGCTGCTCAGCGGCTGCGTGATGCGCACGGTGGACGAGCTGTATTGCCTGCCTCAACGGACGCAGGCCAACAACGACCTGCAATCGGTGATTGACAAGGCAATGGAAAACCTGTCCTACTGCGCGCCCCTCAACGGCGAGAACCGGCAGACGGTTCAGACCGTGGATTTAGACGGCGACGGGGTGGATGAATATGTGGTTCTGGCCCGGAATAACAGCGCCGAGCCGCTGAAAATTCTGATTTTTGGTCAGACATCCACCGGCTATGTGCTGATGGATACCATCAGTGCCTATGGCTTTGCCTTTGACTTTATCGAGTTTTGCAATGTGGATGACCGGCCCGGCCCGGAAATCATCGTCGGCCGGCAGGTGGGCGACGGCGTGGTGCGTTCTGTGGCGGTTTACAGCCTTTACAGCGGATATGCCCGGATGCTGCTGGAGGCTAATTACTCCGTTATGCTGACCCACGACATGGATTTGGACGGACGCAGTGAGCTGATATTTTTGCAGCCTGCCGGAACTTCGGGCAGAAGCTGCTATGCCCTGCTTTACAGGTACAAAGACGGGCAGATGGAGCTGAGCAGCCAGTATGAGCTGCCCTATGCTGCCGACAGCATTCTGAGCATGGAGGGCGTGACGCTGCACGACGGCATGCCTGCCATGATGATTACATCCGAAGAGAAGAATCTGCGGAATTTTGATTTGTTTACCATGCAGTTTAAGCGGCTGAACCATATTCTTGGCCCGGTGTCCGCCGGGAAGCTGGGAGACAGCTTTGTATCCGCCATGGATGTGGATTTGGACGGAGATGTGGATTTGCCGGAGCTGATTCCTGTGGCAGGAACGGAAAACGATGCCCAGGGGGAGAAATGGGTGCTCTGGTTTGATGTGGATGCGGAAGGCAACCGCTACGACGGTATGTACACCTATTTCAACAACGAGGAAAACTGGTATCTGCACATGGACAGCCGGTGGACTGAAAAGCTCACCGTCACCCGGGAAGAGGGAACCTGCGTATTTGCGGATGCCAATGGAGAAATGGTGCTGTCCATTTACGCTTTGTCGGGAGAAAATCGTTATGAACAGGCAGAGCGGATGCGGGCGACCATCCTTGGCAGCAGCGGCACCACATTGTTTGTGGCGAAGCTCGGTGTCCGTGCCGCGGAATACGGCATTACAGAGCAGCGGCTGCCCCGGCTGTTTTACACATTCAGCGTGGCAATAAACGAACAAGGAGGCTGAGTATCCCATGAAAAAAGTTTTGATTATGGAAGACGAAGTGAACATCCGCAGCTTTGTGGTCATCAATCTGCAGCGGGCGGGATACGAAGTGGTGGAAGCCGGCACGGGTACCGAGGCATTGGACAAAATGCAGCAGCAGCCGGACATCGGCGTGGCGATTCTGGATATCATGGTTCCGGGTATCGACGGATTTGAAGTATGTCGCCGGATTCGCGCCACCAATAAACAGATGGGTGTGATCATGCTCACCGCCCGTACCCAGGAAATGGATAAAATCACCGGCCTTATGACCGGTGCGGATGACTATGTGACCAAGCCCTTCTCCCCGGCGGAACTGACCGCCCGGGTGGACGCGCTGTTTCGCCGGGTGGGAATGGAGGCTGCCGCTGCCAGCGAGGTGCTGCACCGGGGGCCCTTTGTGATGAACACCCGCAATCACACCCTGGATAAAAACGGCGAGCGTGTTCGGCTGACCCAGGTGGAATACAGCATTATGAAGCTGTTTATGACAAACCCCGGCAAGGTGTTGTCCCGGGAGGACATTCTGACCGATGTCTGGGGCAAAGAGTACGAGGGCGACCTCAAAATCGTGGATGTGAATATCCGCCGCCTGCGCATCAAAATCGAGGATGACACGGCTAATCCCACCTATATCACTACGGTGTGGGGCTATGGCTACAAATGGGGTGTCTGAGCCGGCCGGAAAGGGGACGCTATGAAAAATCGCAATAGCCTGCGTAACCGCTGGCTGTCCAATACGGTGATTATCGTCTGCGTGCTGGGCGTTTTTTGCGTGGCGCTGGTTGGTGTCACCTTCGCATTCTATTACTATGAAAATATGAAGGCGGACATGAAAACCCGGGCGGCCCAGGCAAGCCAGTTTTTCAGCAGTTATATGGGCGAGAGTTACGAGGACTATTACCAGTCCTGCGTCAATTACGCCCGGACATTTGACATGAGCAGCAACATGGAGCTGCAGTTCATCAACGCCGATGGGGTGCTGGTGTCCTCTTCTTACGGCCATTGGGTGGGCAATTCTCCCACCACCGAGGATATTCGGGATGCGGTCAATACCGGCAAAATTCGCCACTTTGTGGGCCGCAGCCCGGAAACCGGGGAGCATATCATCGCCGTTTCCAGCCCCATGATTTATACCGACGGCCGGGTGGCCGGGGTGCTGCGGTATGTCACCTCCACGCGTCTGGTGAATTTGCAGATTCTCTACATCTGCCTGACGGCGGTGGGCGTGTTCGTGCTGCTGTTGCTGGCGCTGCTGCTGAGCAGCAGCTACTACATCCGCTCCATTGTGGTGCCGGTGCAGGAAATAACCCAGAAGGCAAAAAAAATCGCCAATGGCAGCTACGGCGCCCAGATTCAGAAAATCTACAATGACGAAATCGGTGAACTGGTGGACACCATCAACGATATGTCCGTGAAAATCAGCCGCAACGAAAAGATGCAGGCGGATTTCATTTCCTCCCTGTCCCACGAGCTGCGCACGCCGCTGACAGCCATCAACGGCTGGAGCGAAACCATCCTCAGCAGCGACGGCCTGGACGAGCAGACTGCCCGGGGCATGAAAATCATCTCCAAGGAGGCGGAACGGCTGACGGAGATGGTGGTGGATTTGCTGGACTTTACCCGGCTGCAGGATAACCGGCTGACGCTGAATATGGAGATGGCTGACCTGCGGGCAGAGTTTGAGGATACGGTGTATATGTATTCCAGCCGCCTGGCCCAGGACGGCATCCGGTTGGAATGCCTGGATGATGACCAGGAAATTCCCCCTATCGCCTGCGACAGCAAGCGATTGCGGCAGGTGTTTCTGAACATTCTGGACAATGCCGCCAAGCACGGCGGCGCGGGCGGACGCATCGAAGCGTCCATGACCCATGAGCACGGCTTTGTGGTGGTGCGGGTGCGGGACTTTGGCCCCGGCATCCCGGAGGAAGAACTGCCCCTGGTCAAAAAGAAATTTTACAAAGGAAGCAACAGCACCCGCGGCACCGGCATCGGTCTTGCGGTGTGCGATGAAATCGTGGATATGCACGGCGGTACGCTGACGCTGGAAAATGCGCCCGGCGGCGGCACCTTGGTGACCATTCGCCTGCCGGATACCCAGTAAGGAAGGAACATTATGGCAAAACAGCAATCCCAGGAAAAATTCAAGACCACCATCGGCGGTCAGGCCCTCATCGAGGGCATTATGATGCGCGGCCCGGAGAAGGATGCCGTTGTCATCCGCCAGAATGGGGAACTGAACATTGAGGTAAAGGCAAGAAAGCTGCCGCCAAAAAAATCGGTGCTGAACTGGCCGCTGATTCGGGGCGTGCGGGGCTTTTTCGATTCCCAGGTCACAGGCGTAAAGGCGCTGATGCACTCGGCGGATTTGTCCCCGGAGGAGAGCGAGGCGGAGCCGTCCAAGATGGATGCCTGGCTGGAAAAGAAGCTGGGCAACGAAAAGTTTCAGCAGTTTGTCATTGGCTTTGCGGTGTTTATGGGGCTTGCCATGTCCATTGGCCTGTTCATCCTGCTGCCCTCTTTCCTGGTGGGACTGCTGGCAGGCTTGATTTCCAGCAACCTGGTGCTGAGCCTGCTGGAGGGCTTGGTGCGCATTGGCATTTTTGTGGCATACATCGTGCTGGTTTCCCGGATGGGGGAGATGAAGCGGGTGTTTGCTTATCATGGTGCGGAACATAAAACCATCCGCTGCTACGAAGCGGGACTTCCCCTGACGGTGGAAAATGTGCGCCGGCAGACCCGGCTCCATCCCCGCTGCGGCACCAGCTTCCTGCTGGTGGTGATGATTCTCTCCATTTTGGTGTTCGCGGTGGCATCTTCTGTGCTGCTGAGCATTTTCCCCGGACTGGAACAGCTGCGGGGACATATCTCCTACAACTTTATTATGATGGGTTTCAAGCTGCTTCTGCTGCCGCTGGTGGTGGGCATTGCTTATGAAATCAACCGCTTTGTGGGCCGTCATGACAACGGCTTCACCCGCATCATTACTGCCCCCGGTATGTGGTTCCAGAATTTCACCACCAACGAGCCGGATGACTCCATGATTGAGGTGGGAATTGCCGCGGTGCAGGCGGTGCTGCCGAAAAAAGAGGGCGAGGATTTGTGGTGAGAACATACGCACAGCTTTATCTGGATGCCCGAAGCCGGCTGATGCAGCAGGAGGATGCGGAGATGGCAAGCCAGCTTGCCCGCCATCTGGTCTGCTTCGTTTCCGGCAAAAGCCGGGAAGCCTTCCTGACCGACCGGGAAACCATTGCCCCCCCGGAGGTCTGCCTGCAGCTGGACAAGGCGGTGCAGCGAATCTGCAATCAGGAACCTCTTGCCTATGTGCTGGGGGAGTGGAGCTTTTATGGGCTTGATTTGTATGTGAATCCCGATGTGCTGATTCCCCGGGACGATACCTGCGCCCTGGTGGATACGGTGCTGAATCAGACACGCAGCCTGGGCTGGGAACCCCGGATTCTGGATTTGTGCACTGGCTCCGGCTGCATTGGCCTGGCGCTGGCCAGCCGCATCCCGTCCGCCCGGGTAACACTGGCAGATATTTCGGAGGGCGCCCTGGCGGTGGCAAAGAAAAATGTGTCCCGGCTGAAGCTGGGCGGGCGGGCCTGCTGCGTGCAGGTGGACGCCCTGCGCCCGGCGCCGGATTACCTGGGCAAGTTCCACGCCATCGTATCCAACCCGCCCTATATCACCACGGCGGAGATGGAAACGCTGGATGCCAGCGTCCGGGAGTATGAGCCTCACCTGGCCCTTTGCGGCGGGGAGGATGGCCTCATTTTTTACCGGAGCATTGTGGAAAATTTCACCCGCGCCCTGCGGCCCGGCGGCTTTCTGGCCTTTGAATTTGGAGAGGGGCAGGGAAACGCAATCTGCGATATTTTGGAAGCCCACGGCTATACGGTGCTGGAACGGGCGAATGATTATCATGGTACACAACGGGCGGTACTTGCCCGATATGACAGGAAGGAAGAATAAAGATGGCTACGAAAAAGACAAATTACGAGGCACCTGTTCCTGCAACCGACAAGAAAAAGGCCCTGCAGACGGCACTGGCCCAAATTGAAAAGAACTACGGCAAGGGAACCGTCATGCGCCTGGGCGACCGCCCGGATATGAATGTGGATGCCATTCCCACCGGCTCCCTGGCGCTGGACGCGGCGCTGGGCATCGGCGGCGTGCCCAAGGGCAGAATCATTGAAATCTACGGCCCGGAATCTTCCGGTAAAACCACCCTGGCACTGCACATTCTGGCGGAAACTCAGAAAATGGGCGGCGAAGTGGCTTTCGTGGACGCGGAGCACGCTCTGGACCCGGTCTATGCCGCCGCTCTGGGCGTGGATATTGACAATATGCTGGTTTCCCAGCCCGACACCGGCGAGCAGGCGCTGGAAATCACCGATGCACTGGTGCGCAGCGGCGCGGTGGACGCGGTGGTTGTGGACTCTGTGGCGGCCCTGACCCCCCGGGCGGAAATCGAGGGCGAAATGGGTGATACCTTCGTGGGCCTGCAGGCGCGCCTCATGAGCCAGGCCCTGCGGAAGCTGGCCGGCACCATCAACAAGACCAACTGCGTGGTCATTTTCATCAACCAGCTGCGTATGAAAATCGGCGTGATGTACGGCAACCCCGAAACCACCACCGGCGGCAACGCCCTGAAGTTCTACGCCTCCGTCCGCCTGGATGTGCGGAAGGTGGAAGCGCTGAAGGAAGGCGGCAATGTGGTGGGCAACAAGACCCGGGTCAAGGTGGTCAAAAACAAGGTGGCACCTCCTTTCCGGGAGGCCTACTTTGACATTTACTACGGTCAGGGCATCAACAAGTGGAGCGAACTGGTGGACATGGCTGTGGAAATGGACATTATCCAGAAAAGCGGCAGCTGGTTCTCCATGGGAGAGGAGCGCATCGGCCAGGGCAAGGACAGCGTGAAAGCCTTCCTGCAGGCCAATCCGGAAATCGCGGAGGATGTGGAAAACCGGGTGCGTCAGAACCTGATGCAGAGAAGCGTCGCGTCCAGAGCGCCTGCCAAGGCGGCTGACCGGGGCGTTGTAGTCAGCGCGGACGATTTCGGCGATGAGGATTGAGCGCCTTTCATCCAAGCCGGACCGGGCGGGGCGGTATCTTGTCCGCTTTGAGGACGGCACTGTCCTGCGCCTCTACCGCCAGACGGCAGAGGATTACGGCTTGTATGCCGGTTTGGATTTGAGCGGGGAGCAGATGGAGAATCTGCGCCGGGACGCGGGGGCAATGTCCGCCAAAATGCGGGCAGTGCGCATCGTGTCCGCCTCCAATGTGTCTAAAAAGGATTTGCAGCAGCGGCTGGAGCGAAAAGGGGAGAACCCCCAGCAGGCCCGGGAAGCGGTGGAATGGATGTCGGAGCTTCGCCTTCTGGATGACCGGGAAACCGCCCGCCAGATTGTTTCCCGCTGCGCCGGCCGGGGTTATGGCCTGGCCCGTGCCAAACAGGCACTTTATGAAAAGAAAATTCCCAGAGAATACTGGGAAGAAGCGCTCGCGGACTATCCCGACCAGACGGACGCCATTCTGGCCTTTCTAAAGGCCAAACTGACGGCGGAATCAGACGAGCGGGATGTGAAGCGAGCCACCGATGCCCTGCTTCGCCGTGGGCATCAATACGGCGAAATCCGAAAGGCTTTGCAGCAAATGCAGCTGGATTCGGAGAATGATCTGGAGGACTAACCATGGCAAATATTGGATTTATTTCCCTTGGCTGTGCCAAAAATCAGGTGGACTGTGAACGGATGATGTACCGGGTGCAGGAAGCCGGGCACACCGTCAAGGCAGACATCGTGGGCAGCGATGTGGTGGTGATTAACACCTGCGGCTTTATCGACTCGGCTAAGGCAGAGGCCATCGACCACATTCTGCGGACGGCAGCGCTGAAGCAGGAGGGGCTGGTTGGCAAAATTCTGGTCACCGGCTGCCTGTCCCAGCGGTATCAGCTGGAAATTCTGGATGAAATGCCGGAGGTGGACGGCGTGCTGGGCACCGGCAGCTACACCGATGTGGTATCTGCCATCGACCGGCTGCTGGAAGGCAAAACCGTCTTTGACTTTGGCTCCATCGACGCGCCGGAGCAGGAAACCGGCCGCATTCTCACCACCCCGGAGCATTACGCCTATCTGAAGGTGGCAGAGGGCTGCGACAACCGCTGCGCCTACTGCGTGATTCCCTCTCTGCGGGGCAAATTCCGCAGCCGCCAGATGGACGATGTGCTGTATGAAGCCCGGATGCTGGCAAGCAGCGGCGTGAAGGAAATTATCGTCGTGGCTCAGGATACCAGCCGCTACGGTGTGGACATCGCAGGCGGCAAGCGCCTGCTGCCGGAGCTGCTGCGCCAGCTGTGTGCCATTGAGGGCTTCCGCTGGGTGCGGCCGCACTATCTGTACCCGGATGAAATCGACGACGAGCTGATTGATGTGATTGCGTCGGAAGAAAAAATCGTCAAGTACTTAGACATCCCCATTCAGCATTGCAACAGCAAAATTCTGGCCCTGATGAACCGCCGTGGCAACGGCGATTTCCTGCGGAAGCTGTTTGCCAAGCTGCGGCAGAGAATTCCCGGCTTGGTGCTGCGCACCAGCGTCATCACTGGGCTGCCCGGTGAGGGAGAGGAAGAATTTGCCGAGCTTTGCGCCTTCCTGCGGGAAATGAAGCTGGAGCGGGTGGGCGCGTTCCCCTTCTCCCCGGAGGAGGGAACCCCTGCGGCCCAGATGGAGCATGTGGACAGCGAGATTGCCCAGCGCCGGGCGCAGATGGTGGAGGATATCCAGTCCGAAATCATGGACGGCTATAACGAAGCCATGCTGGGAAAGCGTCTGGAAATTCTGGTGGATGGCTATGACGAGGAATATGAGCAGTATTTCGGCCGCTCCTACGCCGATTCCCCGGAGATTGATGGCAGAGTTTGGATTGCCACCCAGGAGGATATTTCCGAGGGCGATTTTGTGACCGTCTGCATAGACGGCGCTGTGGACGGCGATTTGTCCGGCTATATTGTGGAGGATTAAAATGACACTGGCAAGTAAAATCACCCTGATTCGGGTGGCGTTTATCCCGGTTTATATGGTGCTGATGTATCTCAGCGGCGGCTGCAGCGGTGCATGGATGTGGGGCGCTCTGGCGGTGTTCATCCTGGCAAGCATCACCGATTTTGTGGACGGCCAGATTGCAAGACGGTGCAATCAGGTCAGCGACTTCGGCAAATTTCTCGACCCCCTGGCGGACAAGCTGCTGACCATCGCGGCTATGGTTATTTTCTGCGAGTGGGGCCGGATGCCCGCCTGGGCGCTGATGATTGTGCTGACCCGGGAGTTCGCTGTCACCGGCCTGCGGCTGGTGGCAGTGGGCAAGGGCACGGTGATTGCCGCCGGCTGGAGCGGAAAAATCAAGACCGCCAGCACCATGGTTGGCCTGTGCGTGATGATGGTATTCCCGGAAACCATGCTGGTGTGCCAAATCGTCACCGCCATCATTGTCCTGACCACCGTCTACTCCGGTACGGAGTATTTCGTCAAAAACTGGAAATGCCTGTGGGCGTGATGAAAAGCGATACCCGGTTGGATAACCGGGTATCGCTTTTTGACATTATTCACCGTAAAAAGTGTGACTGCAATACAAAAACTCATTGCATTTTTTGCGAATAAATGCTATACTATATGTGCATAATCATAAATGGAGGTGTGTGGATGTACCGAATCGCAATTGAAAAACTAATGAAATGGAAACAAAGTAAACGCCGTAAGCCTCTGATTATCGAAGGTGCACGGCAGGTCGGCAAAACTTGGCTGATGAAAGAATTTGGAAAGCAGGCGTATGCAGATACGGTATATATCAATTTTGACTCCAATTCCAGAATGGCGGAGCTTTTCGCATCGGATTTGGACACGGACCGTTTAATTATGGGCCTTGAGCTGTATGCAGGTCGCAAAATTGATCCCGACAATTCCTTGCTGATTTTTGACGAAGTGCAGGAAGTTCCGAGAGCATTGGCATCTCTTAAATATTTCTATGAAAATGCGCCGCAGTATCATATTGTATGTGCCGGCTCCTTGCTCGGTATTGCCTTGCACCAAGGCACATCTTTCCCGGTGGGCAAGGTGGATTTCTTAAAACTCTATCCTCTCTCTTTCAAAGAATTTTTGATGGCAACTGATAAGGGGCGTTTTGCTGAACTTCTTGATAAGCAAGACTTTAAGATGGTTACAAGCTTTAAGCAAACATATATTGATGCCTTGAAGCAGTACTACTTTGTTGGAGGTATGCCCGAAGCTGTGCAGAGCTTTGCGGAGAACAAAGACTTTAACGAGGTTCGTGAAATTCAAAAGCGAATCCTTGCTGCCTATGAACAGGATTTTTCCAAGCACGCTCCAAACGAAATCGTTCCAAGACTTCGTATGTTGTGGAACAGTATCCCTTCCCAGCTTGCCAAAGAAAACAAAAAGTTTATCTATGGTCTTGTTCGGGAAGGTGCGCGTGCAAAAGAGTATGAAAGCGCAATTATGTGGCTGAGCGATTGCGGCCTCGTTCATAAAGTTAGCCGAGTCAATGCACCGGGTATTCCGCTGCGGGCGTATGAGGACTTGAAGGCGTTTAAGCTGTTTGTGTTAGATGTCGGCCTTCTGGGATGTATGGCAGGGCTTCGCCAGCGCACATTGCTTGACGGCAATGACTTGTTTATTGAGTTCAAGGGCGCACTTACGGAGCAGTATGTTTGCCAGCAGCTTAAAACCATCGAAGGATTAGATGTTTACTATTACACCAATGACCGAGGTTCCTGCGAAGTAGATTTTGTCATTGAAACGGGCGAAAGAATTGTTCCGGTTGAAGTAAAGGCGGAGACAAATCTTAGGGCGAAGAGTCTGAAAACCTATCGGGAGAAGTTTTCACCCGAAATTTCTGTCCGTACTTCTATGTCGAATTATGAAAAAGAAGAATGGCTCGTCAATTTACCGCTCTATGCGATAGATCAGATTGACAAGATATAACGGAGGTAACCATTATGAGCATGAAACAACTATCTTCCGAAGGAAAAATTGCTTATCTGATTAAACCAATATTAAAGGTCTTGCAAGAAGCTGGCGGGCAGTTAGAGCGTTCAGAAATAAAAACTCGTATTTCTGATTTAGATGACCAAATTGCGGAATTTGCCGAAATTGAAAAGAAATCCAAGAAAACCGGAAATACCTATAAGGAATTTAACTTCAAGTTCAATTTCGCAGTTAAGAATTTATTTTTAGCTGAGTTACTGACATACACGGGAACATCACCGATTACGCTGACCGAAAAAGGATTGTATATTGATGTGGACAGCCTCAATGTGGAAAAAGACATTATTGAGGCGTGCAAAAAGTGTTGGGAACAGCAAAGTCAAAGCAATAAGAAGAACAAGGCTGTTGACATAGCAGACAATGAAGAGGAAATGCAGGAAGAAGAAAAAATCAAGGATGACTTCAAAGAAAAGCTGCTTGCTGCAATTTCAAAAATGACGCCTAAAAAGTTCGAGGCTTTTTCACGAGCGTTGCTAAATCGTATGGGTGTTGAGTTTACGGAAAAAGGCGTCCAAATCAGCAATGACGGTGGAATTGATGGTTATGGCTACCACACCGACATCAATGATTTCCGAACAACAAGAGTGGTCATTCAGTGTAAGCGGTATAATGTTGCTCCGGTAAGAGAACCGGAAATCAATCAATTTCTGGGTGCGATGAACAAATACCAGGCCGATTATGGTGTATTTATTACCAATGGCAGATTTACAAATTCAGCAAGGCAAGCAGCAAGAGAGGGGTCCCCAATCACCTTGATCGATGGAAATGACCTTGTTAAGCTGGTCATTAAATACGAGTTGTATATTACACCAGTTACGACTTATGTTTTAGAGGAGTTTTATAATTCGGAAGAATAGAACTTGTCCCATATGAGAACTGGAGCTATAACGATGTTTTGCTCCACAATATGCTTGATGGGGACTATCAGGGTGCGGGCCTTTTTTACATTTTTCGTTCGACAAATGGTGCGGGGTGTGCTACAATGGGGAAGTGAATCTTTTGGGAAAAGAGGTATCCTATGAACACCAAGGAAATCGGTGAAATCCGCCGCCGTCAGCGGCGGGACCGCAGCAATATGACGAAAATTTACGGCTGCTATGTCAATGATAAAAAGGAAATCATCACGGAATTTTCCCGCAGCACCGGCATCATGTCGGAAAATGAGGCGGAGAAGTATTTTGGCCTGCTGCGCCGCACTTTGGGCGGCACCCTGGGGAAAAATTTGCTGGACATCACCTTCCGCACCGCCCAGGTGGCGGACAGCCCGGAGCATAAGCTGCTGATGGGTCTGCGGGGCGAGGGACTTGCAAATGAAGAAAACCGCACCGCCTTTTACAATCAGGTGATTCAGAGCCTGACGCTGGAGGGAAGCTATCTGATTCTGCTGGGCACCGACAGCTATGATGTGCCCTTTAAGAGCCATGACGGCGACATCCAGGCGGACAATTCCAACGAAATGTTTACCTATGTGCTGTGCGCCATCTGCCCGGTGAAGCAGACCAAGGCGGTGCTGCACTACGAGCCGGAGAGCCGGGAATTTTGCGACGGCAATATGATGAACGCGGTGGCGGCACCGGAGGTGGGCTTTTTGTTCCCGGCCTTTGACAACCGGGGCACCAATATCTATAACGCCCTCTATTTCAACCGCAGCGCCAAGGATAACCACGAGGCGTTTGTGTCCGCCGTGTTCAATACCCCGGTGGACAAGCCTGCCCAGCAGCAGAAGGAGTCCTTTGAGGCAATTTTGACCGAGGCGCTGGACACGGAGTGCAGCATGGAAGTGGTGCAGACCGTTCATGACCAGATTTGCCAGCAGATTGCCATGCACAAGGAGAGCAAGATGCCGGAGGCGCTGACCATTTCCAAGGAGGATGTGGGCCAGGTTCTGGAGGGCTGCGGCATTTCCCAGCAGGGGCTTGCCAAATTCAATGTCAGCTTCGAGGAGGCCTTCGGCGTGGATGCCCATGTGCATCCGGCCAACATCATCGACAGCAAGAAAATCGAAATCCGCACGCCGGATGTGTCCATCAAGGTGGCAACCGACCGGGGGGATTTGATTCAGACCCGGGTCATCGGCGGGGTGAAGTACATTCTCATTCAGGCCGACGAAAGCGTGGAGGTCAACGGCGTGAACATCCATATCGGCGAAGAGGAAACTGCCGCTGTGTAAGCAAATCGTTCCATATCATCCTGAGCGGAGCGCACCTTTACCACCTTTGTCATCCTGAGCGAAGTCGAAGGATCTCATGGCAGAGGTGGAGATTCTTCGACTCGCTTTCAGCTCGCTCAGAATGACAAATGTTTTAGACATTCAAAGCCGGAAGGCCATGGGCCTTCCGGCTTTTTGCGCCAATTCCGTTGTTGCTTTCGGCGGGAAAAGACACTATAATAGAGAAAAAAGGGAGGTGCGCGCATGGCTTACCGGGTGGCAATTGTGGACGACAGCAGGCAGGACGCGGACTATGTACAGCATTTTTTGAACGCCTGGGCCCAGGAGCGGCAGGTGGAGGTGCAGGGGGAACGGTTTTCCTCGGCGGAAAATTTCCTCTTTCAGTACGCGGAGGAGAAAGCCTGGGACATGCTGCTGCTGGATATTGAAATGGGCGGCATGGACGGGGTGGAGCTGGCAAAGCGTCTGCGCCGGGAGAATGAAACGGTGCAAATCGTGTTCATCACCGGATACTCCGATTATATTGCGGAGGGCTATGAGGTGGCGGCGCTGCACTATCTGGTGAAGCCCGTGAAAAAGGAGAAGCTCTTTTCCGTGCTGGACCGGGCGGCGCAGAAGATTCAAAAGAATGAAAAGGTACTGCATTTTGAAATCGGCGGCGAAATGGTGCGCATCCCGGTTTATCAGATTCGCTATGCCGATGTGATGGGCAACTATGTGACCATCCATGCTTTGACGGACTACACGGTGAAGATGCCCCTCGGAGAGCTGGAAAAGCAGCTGGACGACCGGTTTTACCGGGTGGGCCGGTCTGCCATCGTGAACCTGACGCAAATCAGCCGCGTGACCAAAACGGAAATCAAGCTTACTGACGGTACGGCCATTGCGCTGCCCAGAGGGGCATACGAGGGCGTGAACCGGGCGATCATCAACATGGGGTAAAGCAATGGGATTCTTTTCAAAGAAAATCGACAGGCGAATTGCTGCCTATCAGCAGGAGCTGATTGAAACCCACTACCGGGAAGTGGAGAATATGTACCGCCAGATTCGGGGCTGGCGGCATGACTACCGCAACCACATCCAGACCATGAAGGCCTACGCCGCCACGGAAAACTGGGAAGCTATCAAAAATTATCTCGACCTGCTGGACGCGGATTTGACCACGGTGGACACGGTCATCAAGACGGGAAATCCCATGACCGATGCCATTTTGAATTCCAAAATCTCTCTGGCCAAGGCTAAGAATATCCAGGTGCTTGCCGATGCCCACATCCCGGTAAAGCTGAAGTCCTCGGAAATTGACCTGTGCTGCATTATCGGAAACCTTTTTGACAATGCCATCGAAGCCAGCCTGAAGCTGCCGGAGGACAAGCGGCTGATTCGTGTGTATATGGACATGAAGAACACCCAGCTATATATCTCCTTTACCAATTTCACGGCGGATAAGAAGAGAACCACCTTCCGCAGCACAAAAGGGGAGGGGCACGGTTTTGGCTTAGTGCGCATCGATGCCATTGTGGAGCGGTTGGACGGCTATATCAGCCGCAATAGTGAGGATGGAGCGTTCACCACGGAAATTCTGCTCCCTCAGATGTAAAAAATGCAATTCATCCCCCAAAAACAACAATTCGTCCCCAGAATGCCCCGGGGACGAATTTTTATGATAGAGTACTATTGCGAGGTGAGGCAATATGAAAAGTAAAGAAAAACCAAAATATTCCATCCGGCAATGTGTCCGGTTTATGGTGGATACCGCCTGGCAGAGCGTGCCCAGCGTCCTTTGGCTGTGCATTTTATCGGCAGCTGTGACGGTGTCCATCAATCTGGTTCAGCTTTTTATTGCACCTATGGTGCTGCAAAAGGTGGAAACGCTGGCCCCTCTGGGCGAACTGCTGGGAACCATCGGCATTTTTGCGGGGATGCTCCTGCTGCTAAACGCGCTGCGGGGCTATCTGGAGGAGAATACCATTTGGGGCCGGGTGGATGTGAGAACCGCGGTGATTGCCAAAATCAACCACAAGGCTTTTACCACATCCTATCCCAATATCAAGGACCCGAAGGTCACGCGGCTGCAGGGCCTGGCGCTGACCAAATGCGACAGCAATCAAAAGCCTGCGGAGCATATCTGGGATACCCTGACCCAGCTTCTGGTCAATGTCCTGGGCTTCTGCATTTATCTGCTGGTGCTGTCGGATGTGAATCTGCTGCTGATTGGTCTGGTTGTCGTAACCACCGTGGCCGGTTTCTTTGTCAGCCGCTACATCAATGAGTGGCAGTACCGTCACAAGGAGGAGCTGATGGGCTACGAAAAGGAGCTGGCCTATCTGACCTCCAAGCAGGAATCGGTCAAATTGGCCAAGGACATCCGAATCTTTGGCCTGGCTCCCTGGCTGGACAGCCTTTATTCCTCCACTTTGCGGATGACGGAGGCTTTTTCCCTCCGCCGGGAACGGGTCTACGCCTGGAACTGTGTGGTGGATGTGCTGCTGCAGTTTGCCCGCAACGGCATTGCCTATGCCTATCTCATTGGCATGGCCCTGAACAAGGGGCTTTCTGCATCGGAATTTCTGCTGTACTTCACCGCTTTCACAGGCTTTTCCAATTGGGTTACGGGTCTGCTGTCCCAATTTGCGACTCTGCACAAGGAGTGTATGGGCCTGTCCACGATTCTGGAGTACATCCATCTGCCGGAGCAGTTCCGCTTTCAAGGCGGCAAGCCGATTCCGAAGGCAGAGCGTTACGAGCTGAAACTGGAAAATGTATCCTTCCGCTACCCGGGAACGGAGAAGGATATTATCCATCATATGAATCTGACGCTGCATCCCGGAGAAAAAATTGCGGTGGTCGGCCTGAATGGTGCCGGCAAGACCACGCTGGTGAAGCTGCTGTGCGGCTTCTATGATCCGGATGAAGGCCGCGTCCTGCTCAACGGCATGGACATCCGGGAATTCAACCGGCAGGAATACTATGATTTGCTTTCGGCGGTGTTCCAGGAAATGTCGGTGTTGGATTTGACCGTGGCAGAACAGGTGGCCCAGACGGTCGAAAACATCGACCTGGCCAAAGTTTCCGATTGCCTGGAGAAAGCGGGACTGCGTGATAAGGTGGAAGAGCTGCCCCTGGGTCTGCAAACCCATGTGGGCAAGATGGTCTATTTGGACGGCGTAGAGTTTTCCGGCGGTGAAACCCAGCGGCTGATGCTGGCGCGAGCCCTCTATAAGGACGGCCCCATTCTGGTGCTGGACGAACCCACGGCGGCGCTGGATCCTCTGGCAGAAAACGATATTTACCAAAAGTATAATGAGATGACCACGGGAAAAACGGCCATATTCATCTCGCACCGGCTGGCATCCACCCGGTTCTGCGACCGGATTCTGTTCCTGCAGGATGGCGTGATTGCGGAAGAGGGAACCCACGAGCAGTTGCTTGCCATGAATGGAGAATATGCAAAGCTGTTCCAGGTGCAGGCACAGTATTATCAGGAAGGAGGGGAATTTGATGGGAACGAAAACCGATAAAGTGACGCTCCGGGAAACCTGGCGGCTCCATTGGCGGGCCTGCCGGCTCATCCACGGCCTGTGCCCGGGGCTGTTTGCCATTACGGCGCTCCATGCCATCGCCACAGCCCTGACGCCCTATGTAACCATCTTCTTCTCCGCTCGAATCATCAATGAGCTGGCCTCGCTGCGGCGGCCGGAGGAACTGATTCGGCTGGTGACGGCGGCGCTGCTGAGCATGGGGGCCATGACGGTGATTACCGGATTGCTTATGCGGTGCAATAGCCATGTGGAGTGCAAGTATATCTACCGGAAGAATCATCTGTTTGCGGAGAAGCTGCTCCAACTGGATTTTGCGGATATGGACGATCCCAAAACCCATGACCTTCGCTCCCAAATCCAGCAGAATGAAAACTACGGTGGCTGGGGAATTGGGGTTGCCTGTACCAACTGGACCCGATTTGTCCAGGGCTGTGCCGGCATTCTCGGCGCCGTTGCTCTGACGGTGAGTTTGTTTACTTCCTATGTCCCTGCCGACAGCGCATTGGCCTTTTTAAACAGCCCCGGCTTTGTGGCAGTTCTTCTGGCACTGATTGGGCTGGCTACCACCCTGGGCCCTGTGTGTACCAATAAGGCCAACCAGGTTTGGGCCGCTTGTGCCGAGGATGCGAAACTGGCCAATCGGATATTCGGAAACTTCGGATTTATCTCCCATGAATCCAGCCGGGGCGTGGATTTCCGTGTTTACAAACAGGAGAACATCGCAGAGCATTACATGAAAGCCAATGACACCTTCAGCGTCCGGGGAAAACTGGCAAAGATGTGCCGGGGCCATATTGGTGCCTGGGCGGCGGCAGGTGCCAGCATCAGCAGTGTTCTCACGGGCATCGTCTATGTGTTCGTTTGCCTGAAAGCATGGGGAGGAGCCTTTGGCGTCGGCAGCGTGACACAGTATGTGGGTGCTGTCACGGCACTGTCCGGGAGCGTATCCGCTCTGGTGGAATGCATGGGCAACCTGAAAAATAATGTGCCGTTTATGCGCACGGTTTTTAAATTTTTGGACATTCCCAACTCCATGTATCAGGGCAGCCTGACCACGGAAAAGCGGTCGGACCGGCAGTATGAGGTGGAGTTCAAGGATGTGTCCTTCCAGTATCCCGGAAGCGATATTTGGGCTCTGCGCCATGTGAACATGAAGTTCAAGGTTGGCAAGCGGCTTGCCATCGTGGGCGAAAACGGCAGCGGCAAGACCACCTTCATTAAGCTGCTGTGTCGGCTGTATGACCCCCAGGAGGGGCAGATTCTCTTAAACGGCATCGACATCCGCAAGTACCGCTACGACGACTACATGAATATCTTCTCCGTGGTGTTCCAGGATTTCCAGCTCATTGCCCAGAGCCTGGGCAGCAATGTGGCTGGCAGCGTGGAATACGACCGGGAGCGGGCAAAAAAAGCCCTGATTGACGCAGGCTTCGGCGACCGGCTGGCTACCATGGAGAAGGGGCTGGACACCATGCTCTATAAGGATTTGAGCGAGGACGGCGTGGAGGTTTCCGGCGGCGAGGCACAGAAAATCGCCATCGCCCGGGCGCTTTACAAGGACGCGCCGTTTATCATTCTGGATGAACCCACCGCCGCCCTGGACCCCATTGCGGAGGCGGAAATCTATTCCAAGTTCAACGATATTTCCGGCGACAAGACCGCCATCTACATTTCACACCGCCTGTCCTCCTGCAAGTTCTGCGACGAAATTGCGGTGTTCCAGGACGGCGCGGTGATTCAGCAGGGCACCCACGAGGAACTGCTGGGGGATGAAAAGGGCAAATACCACGAACTTTGGTACGCCCAGGCCCAATATTACACGGAAAAAACCGCATAAAAGGGAAGAACCAGCCGGAATTTTCGACTGGTTCTTTCTGCGCGGCAGATGAAAAATGGGGAAGCCTGCATAAGAAGCTATTGACTTTTCCCGGCTGCGCCGATATAATCAATTCGATAATTATACATCGATTTTTGACGCAGATATGCGGCAAAAATGGGAAGAAATCAGCGAAAAACTGAATTTTTAGAGGGAGAAACCGTGATGGATTACCGCATTGAACACGATTCCATGGGCCAGGTGCAGGTGCCCGCTGACCGCTATTGGGGGGCGCAAACCCAGCGCTCCCATGAAAATTTTCCCATCGGTGTGGGAAATGAAACCATGCCCGGCGAAATCATCCACGCTTTCGGCGTGCTGAAAAAGGCGGCAGCACTGGCAAATCACGCCCTCCGGCCTGAAAAAATGACGGATGAAAAGCTGAATGCCATTAATAAGGCCTGCGACGAGGTGATTTGCGGAAAGCTCCATGGGCATTTTCCGCTGGTGGTGTGGCAGACCGGCTCCGGCACCCAGTCCAATATGAACGCCAATGAGGTCATTGCAAACCGGGGCAATGAGATTGCCGGAAAAAAACTGCTCCATCCCAATGACGATGTAAACATGAGCCAGTCCTCCAACGATACCTTTCCCACCGCCATGCATATTGCGGCGGTTCTGGCGCTGGAGGACCGGGTGCTTCCTGCCATCGGCCATCTTGTGGATACCTTCCGCCGTCTGGAGGCGGAAAATGAAGGCGTTGTGAAATCCGGCAGAACCCATTTGCAGGATGCCACCCCCATTGCCTTTTCCCAGGAAATTTCCGGCTGGCGCAGCAGTCTGGAGCGGGACGCCCAGCTGATTGCGCTGGCCTTGCCCCCCTTGCGGGAGCTGGCCCTGGGCGGCACGGCGGTGGGCACCGGTCTTAACGCCCCGGCGGGATTTGACTGCCAGGTGGCCAGGGAAGTATCCAACCTGACCGGAAAGGCATTTCAGACGGCGGAAAATAAGTTTCACGCCCTGACCAGCAAGGATGAGCTGGTATTCGCCCACGGCGCGCTGAAGGCTCTGGCGGCGGATTTGATGAAAATTGCCAATGATGTTCGCTGGCTAGCCTCCGGCCCCCGGGACGGTCTGGGAGAAATTTTCATCCCTGAAAACGAGCCTGGCTCCTCCATCATGCCCGGCAAGGTCAATCCCACCCAATGCGAAGCCGTCACCATGGTGGCGGTGCAGGTCATGGGCAACGATGCGGCGGTGGGCTTTGCGGCTAGCCAGGGCAATTTTGAACTGAATGTATTCATGCCGGTGCTGATTTATAATTTCCTGCAGTCGGCCCGGCTGCTGGCGGAGGCCATGGAGTCATTTAACCGCAATTGCGCGGTGGGAATCCGGGCAAACCGGGAGAAAATGGCCCACAACCTGCACAATTCTCTGATGCTGGTGACGGCGCTGAATCCCTACATCGGCTATGAAAACGCCGCCAAGACCGCCAAGCTTGCCTACAAAGAGAACATCTCTCTGAAGGAAGCCTGCGTGAAGCTGGGCTTCCTGACGGCGCAGCAGTTTGATGAAGTGTTCCACCCGGAACAGATGATTTGACAGGGCAGGGGATGCCCCCATATACAAAAGAACCAGCCGATTTTTTCGGCTGGTTCTTTTCCTTTGGAAGATTACTTGACTTGGGACAGGATGATTTCCACGCAGTTTTCAATGCCCAGGCGGCTGCTGTCCAGACACAGGTCATAGTTCTGAGCCATGCCCCAGGTCTGACCGGTGTAGTGCAGATAGTTGACCCTGCGGCGCTTGTCCTTCTCCTGCAGACGGGCGGCGGGGCTTTTCTCGCTTTCACCGTACAGGCGGACGATGCGGTCGGCCCGGAAGTCCTCGTTGGCGTGGATAAACACATTCAGTACATCGGTGCGGTCTTTGAGAATGTAGTCGGCATTCCGCCCCACAAAGACGCCGGGGCCTTTGTCGGCAAGCTGCATGATGACATTGCACTGAATGCTCCACAAAAAATCGGCGGTGGACAGGCCGTTCATCATACCGGGAACGCCCTGGCTGGCGAAGGCGTAGGACAGGCGGGTTTTGCCGGGGGCGTGCTCGCCGTGCTCCTCCACAAACTGGGGCGCAAAGCCGCTTTCCAGCGCAACCTGCTCTACCAGCTCCTTGTCATAGAAAGGGATACCCAGACGATTGGCAACCTCCCGGCCAATGGTGCGGCCGCCGCTGCCAAACTCACGGCTGATGGTGATGATTTTCTTTTCCATGCAATAGCCTCCTCTCAGATTTCAGGAATATTATAGCAAAATAACCATGAAATGTCAAATCAAAAGAGGAACTTTTGGGCAATCATCCCATCAATCGCCCAGGGTGACGGTCACGCCTTTCTCCGCAAAAGCCGCATCCACAGAGTCCACAGCCGTCCGGCGGGCGCTGACCTGACGCAGATTGGCACACGCCAGCAGGGGCTGCAGGGAAGTAATGCCGGGGTTGCCGTCCACGCTGAGCCGCTCCAAAAGGGAAAGACCGGACAAGGGAGAAAGGTCGGACAGAAGGTTGTCAGTCAGGTTCAGAGATTTCAGCCCCAGTGCATTTTCCAGGGGCGAAATGTTGGAAATATTGCAGTTCTTCAGGGAAAGTTCCTGCAAATCCGGGAGCAATGCGATGGCACGCAACTGCTGGTTGCTTACTTCCGTGTTTGTAATTTCCAGCTTTTCCAGGGCGGAAACACGCAACCACAGGTTGCTGTCCGGGATAGGAACTCCGGAAATGGAAAGCCGGGTCAGGTTTGGAAACCAGCTAAGGTCGGCACAGGTGGCAACCGTGTCCGGCAGGGTCAGTTCCGTGATTTCCCACAGCATACTCGACAGCACAACGCCACTTTCACTGATGCCCAATTGCCGGCGCACCAGCGCTTCCAGCGCCGGGTCGGCAAAGCTGACTTCCTCCACCACGCCGCTGATGGCGTAGTGAAAAACGGAAACGGGGCTGACGAGTCCCGTGTCGCTGACGGTGACGGCAAAAAAAGTGTGGTCGCCGGTGGTGAGGAAGAGACTGCCTTCCGGCGCTGTGTCAGAAAGGGAGGGGCAGATGTCATCTTGGCACACAAGCAGGGTGCCGCCTTCGCCCAGAAAGGACACCTGCAGATTTTCATTGTAAATGCCGGAAGAATGGGAGGCGGTGGGCGCCGCTGGCCGCAGCGCCTGCATCTGGGCGTACAATTCCGAATCGGGAATGGAATCCAACAGCAGTGAGGCGTCCCGCAGCTTGTCCTGGGCAACGAAAATTTTGCTCAGGGCGGTGTACAGCGCGGCAGAGGGGTTTTCGGAAATGGCGCGGATGAGCATGGCCTCCGCCTGGGTGAAGCTCCCGCCGTCGGCATATTGCTGCGCACTGGCAATCACCGCTTTGTCCCGGTGCGTGCCGTTGCAGGCGCACAGGCAGACGCTGAGCAGCAGAAGGGATAGGAGAATTGGGAAGAATTTTTTCATGAAAATAGCTCCGTTTCCACATTTTACGGCTATATTATACCGGCGGGGCTGCCGGATGTCAAGGAAACGAAAAATTCCGGGCGTGGGGTTGTCCTCGACGGCTTTTTTGCGTGACCAGCGGTAAGATGAAGCAGGGTGATACGGATGAATGACAAATGGAAAAAACTCTGTCTGGGAATTTTGCTGCCCATCCTGCTTCTGTGCGTGACGGTTCTGCTGGCGCAGCAGGAGGGAATGCCGCCAAGCGCCACAAAAACGCCGGCAACGCTGCCGCCACCAACCGGGCCCAGCGCCCGCCAAACCATTACGGTGGTGCAGGGGGAAACCCGGCGGGAAATGGAGCTGGAGGACTATCTGGTGGGGGTGGTGCTGGCGGAGATGCCTGCCGGATTTGAGCCGGAGGCGCTGCGGGCGCAGGCGGTGGCGGCCAGAACCTATGCGGTGAAATCCTGCGCCGACGGCACCCGGCATGGAAAAAACAGCATCTGCACCGATTCCACCTGCTGCCAGGGCTATACCAGCCCGGAGGCGTATGCGGCATCCGGCGGCAGCAGCGCCAACATTTCCAAGGTGCGCCAGGCGGTACAGGACACGGCGGGACTGGTGCTGACCTATGAGGGGCAGCTCATTATGGCTACCTTCTTTTCCTGCTCCGGGGGGAAAACTGAGGACGCGGTAGCGGTGTGGGGAAACGATGTGCCCTATTTGCAGTCGGTGGAGAGCCGGGGAGAGGAGGAAGCCATGGCAGCCTTCTCGGATACCCAAACCTTTACCCCGGAGCAGATACAGGCGGCGCTGGGAGTTTCCATCAAAGGGGCGGTGGACAGCTGGTTCGGTCCCGTCACCTATACTGACGGCGACGGAGTGGATACCATGGTCATCGGCGGGGTTTTATACCGGGGCACTACCCTGCGAAAGCTGCTGAATCTTCGCTCCACCGCCTTCCGGGTGACGGTTTCCGGCGGACTTGTGACCGTTCAGACCTGGGGCTATGGCCATCGGGTGGGCATGAGTCAGTACGGGGCCAACGCTATGGCAAAGGCGGGCAGCGATTTCCGCCAGATTTTGCAGCACTACTATCAGGGGGTGGAAATTGTGCAATATCCATTAGAAGATTGAAAATATTTGAAAAAATTTAGTTGAAATTTATAAATGGTTGTGCTATAATCAGTCTCCGGCATAAAATCAGAAAGAAAGGGGGTTTCAGCATGAAACTCACATTTGACGGCCATTTAATTGAAACGACCCCCGGAGCCAGCCTGCTTGCGCTGGTGCACCAGCTGGGACTGGGCGGCACAACGCTGGCAGACCGCCCCCTGGCGGCAAAAATCGCCGGCGAGGTTTTCAATTTGAATTATATTCCCCTGCGGGAAAAGGATACAGCCCCTGACCGCCCCTCCATGCGGCGAGCCATGGCGGCGTCCAACGGACAGGTGCATCTGCTGCGCTTTTCCGATGCCGCCGGCAAGGAGGTTTATACCAGAACGGCGCAGTTCGTGCTCTTTTTGGCCATCCACCGGCTGTGGCCCAAGGCCCGGGCGAAGATGAACTGCACCTTGGGTGCGGGACTGTTTGTGGCGGTGACCGGGGCGAAGGACTTCTCCGCGGAAAAGCTGAAAGGAGAGGTTGCCCGCCTGGTACAGCAGGACATCCCTCTGATTCGCAGAAGAACCACCACGGCGGAGGCCATCGAAACCTTCCGCGCCGCGGGGCAGGAGGACAAGGCAAGACTGCTTTCCTGGCGGCAGGAGGAATATTTTGACCTCTACGATTATGAGGATTACAGCGACTATTTCTATGGGGAGCTGGCTCCCTCCACTGGTTACTTGCAGGTGTGGGACATTCTGGATGCGGAGGATGGCTTCATCTTTGTATTCCCTGATGACAATGACCCCACCCGGCTGGGCCATTTCCAGGAAATGCCCCGGTATTTCCAGGTGTTCTCCCAAGGCGAGCAATGGGGCAAGCTGATGGAATGTGAAACCGTGGCGGATTTGAATGAACTGACCGACAGCGGCCGCATCCGGGAGCTGATTCGGGTGAACGAAGCCCTCCACGAAAAGCGCTATTCCGAGGTGGCGGATGCCATCTGCAAGCGTAACGCCCAGGCGGTGATGCTGGCAGGCCCCAGCTCCTCCGGCAAGACCACCTCTGCAAACCGCCTGGCGGTGCAGCTGCGTGTCCATGGCAAGCGCCCCATCCTCATGAGTCTGGATGACTATTATATCGACCGGGACAAGATTGCCCCCGGCCCCGATGGAAAGCTCGACCTCGAGCACATCAACACCATCGACACTGACCTCTTCCGCCGGGATCTGAAGCGGCTGCTCTCCGGCGAGGAGATCGAGCTGCCGTCCTTCAGCTTCAAGCTGGGCCGCCGGGTCTGGAAGGGCCACAAGCTGAAGCTGGACGCCGATTCCGTGGTCATCGTGGAGGGCCTCCACGCCCTGAATCCCATGCTGATGCCCGAGGACATCGCGCCGAATCTGATCTTCCGGATGTACGTCAGCGCCCTGATCCCCCTGAACCTGGATAACCACAACCGGATCCCCACCTCCTATCTGCGGCTCCTGCGGCGCACCGTCCGGGACTACGAGACGCGGGGCTCCAGTGTGGAGCATACCATGGGCATGTGGGAGAGCGTCCAGCGGGGCGAAAAGCGCTGGATCTTCCCCTATCAGGAGAATGCGGACGTGATCTTCAACAGCTCCACTCTGTATGAGCTGGCAGTTCTGAAAAAGCACATCTTCCCCTTACTGACAGCCGTTCAGCCAGAGGACGAATGCTACGATGAGGTACGGAATATTGTCAAGATCCTCAACTACATCCAGCAGGCGGACGTGGATGACGAGATCCCTCCCACCAG
>JBGVGH010000029.1:0-35580 GCA_045121575.1 Faecousia sp. | reverse complement strand
AATCATTGTTGAGCATAGGGACTCTCCTTTCATGTTGTAGGGGTACATTCATTGTAAGGTATTTTGTCTCTATGCTCAACTCTTTTTTACAACTTTGGGGCCAGGCTGTTTTACCTGACCCCAACATTTATTATAGAACCAGAATCAAATCCAACAGTCCGGGGGACTGTTGGCTGCCGGGAAGGGGCCCGGCAGAACCTCTGTTTTTGCCAAAGGCAAAAACGCAAACGGGGCTCGTCACCCGCCCCGGAAAAGGAAAATCCTTTGTCCAGCCGGACAAAGACTCTTTCTTTTCGGTGAAATCTGCTTTACAGGGTGAGAGCAGGGATTTTATTTCACCCACGCCAACGGCGTGGAGCTCACTTTGCGGAAAAAAGATTGTAGAAAAGAAAAATAATGCTTGACAAAACGGGTATCCCGCGCTATAATGACGAAGTGCTTCGGACGATTAGCTCAGCTGGCTAGAGCATCCGCTTGACGTGCGGAAGGTCATAGGTTCGAGTCCTATATCGTCCACCATAGACACCCCGCTGTTCCAAAAGGGACGGCGGGGTATTTTGTGCGCAAAGCCCAAACATTCATGGAGAGAAAGCAAAAAACGCCTCCCGGACGGCTGTCCGGGAGGTGATTTTCAGCAGAAAATAATCACAAGGCCGGTGAGAATGCCGGCGATGGCGGAATAGGCGGGCACTTTGCTGGTGTACAGCAGGTAGGACTGGGGCAGGATTTCGCCAAACACCACATACAGCATGGCACCGCTGGCAAAGCCCAGGCTCACGGTCAGGCCCAGGGGGCCGATTTCTCCCAGCAGATAGCCCAGCAACGCGCCGATGATGGTGGGAATGCCGGTGGCGGCGGTAATCAGCACCGCTTTCCACTTGGGCATACCGCCGGAAATCAGCGGCACGGACACGGCCATGCCCTCCGGGATGTTGTGCAGGCCGATGAGCACCGCCAGCATCAGGGCAGAGCGGCCCATGACACCGTCGTTGCTGGAGTAGGAGGCGCCGATGGTCATGCCCTCGGGCACATTGTGCAGGGCGATGGCGCAGGCCATGATGATGCCGGCGACAAACAGGGACAGCTTATTTCCCTGGCTGAGCTTGTGCTGCTGCAGGTGGTCGCTGTGAATCAGTTCGTCCAAATCGTCCGCGGTTTTGGGGTGGTTTTCGTCGATGTGGGGCACTTCCGGGTTGGTTTTCCGGTCAATCCAGTAGTTCAGCAGGGAAATCACCAGCACGCCGAAGGCGATGGAGCCGATGACCATGCCGATGCCGGAGCCGGTTTCGATGGCTTCCACCACCAAATCAAAGCACACCACGCTGAGCATCACGCCGGCGGCAAAGCTTAAAAGCAGGCTAACCACCCGGTTGGATTCCTTTTGCAGCATGGCGCCAACCAGACCGCCAAGACCCGTGCCTGCCACGCCAGCAATGAAGGTTACCAGCAGCAGGGTTTCAATCACATTCATTCAGAACACTTCCGTTATCAAAATTGTGGCCACAACAAGCCATTTCCTCAATTCTAGCACAATATACCAAAAAAGACAATCGTTTTTGTAGAAAATGAAAGAAAAAACGCAGGGCATTGCAATTTGGCGGCAAAGTGTTTATAATAAAAACGGTATTCGGGCAAACTTGTCCGAGAATCTCACATGGAAAGGATGAAAAGACCATGAAATTTGTTTGTACCGTCTGCGGCTGGATTTATGACGAGGAAGCCGGCTGTCCTGAGGAGGGCATCGCCCCCGGCACCCCCTGGAGCGAGGTTCCCGAGGATTTCCTCTGCCCACTGTGCAGCGTGGGCAAGGAACTGTTTGAGGAAGAAGGCTAAAATACGAAGCAGCCCCGGTTCGGGGCTGCTTTTTTGTATTAAAATGGGACTGCCAGGAAATGCAGAGCAGGTTCGGCAGAACCCGTAGGGGCGACTTGCAGTCGCCCGCGGGCGGATGATATCCGCCCCTACATCCGCAGGATAGGAAGAATTACAGCACCATCAGCAGCGTTCCTGCGCCAATCAGGATGCAGCCGATGATGGATTTTGGGGTGAACCGCTCGTGGAGGAACACCGCCGCCAGCACCATGGTGATGATGACGCTTAATTTGTCGATGGGCACCACCTTGGAGGCCTCGCCCAGCTGCAGCGCCTTATAGTAGCACAGCCAGGACGCGCCGGTGGCAAGGCCGGAGAGAATGAGAAATAGCCAGCTCCGGCGGCTGATTTCCCCAATGCCGTTCTGGGCATTTGTGATGAAAACCATGACCCAGGCCATAATCAGCACCACAAAGGTGCGGATGGCGGTGGCCAGATTGGAATTGACACCGGAAATGCCCACCTTTGCCAGAATGGAGGTCAGCGCCGCAAATACGGAAGAACCCAATGCCAGAATGAGCCACATGATATTTCGCCTTCTTTTTTGTTTTTTCTTCAGTATAGCGCAAATGGAGGCCGGTTGCAATAGGGAAATGGAAATGCTATACTACTAAAAAAGAAAGGGGAAGAAAACATGGTACACAACAAACTGGTGCGGGATAAAATCCCGGAAATCATCGCCGCCACGGGGAAAACCTGCCACACGGAAACCCTGTGCCAGGCTGATTACATCCGGGCGCTGGACGAGAAACTCTGCGAGGAGCTGGCGGAATATCAGGAAAGCCAGTCCCTGGAGGAACTGGCAGACCTTCTGGAAGTGATGCAGGCGGTGGTTGCAGCCCGGGGCTATTCCTGGGAGGAGCTGTGCCGGATACAGACGGAAAAGCGGGCCGCCCGGGGCGGCTTCCGGCAGCGGATTTTTCTGAAAGAAGTGGAGGACTGAGCCGCCCTTACAGACATTCCAGCAGCTTTTCAAGATGCTGCCAGTCGCTGCCTTCATATTCCCAATGGCGGCAGTCGGCGGGGGCAATGCCCGGCAGCAGCGCCGGGTCGGCTTCCGCCTGCTCCGGCGGGGTCAGGTTGGTGTGCATATATAGGGTCGCAAGACCGGCGGCCTTGGCACCGGCGATGTCCGTATCCCGGTCGTTTCCAATCATCAAGCAGCGGGTGGGGTCCAACTTCTGCTCCGCCAGCAGCGCCCGGTAGAACCGGGTGTCCGGCTTGCGGCAGCCGTAGTCGGAGGAAATGTAAATGCCGTCCAACTGCGCCCCGAGCCCCAGATGCCGCAGTTCATATTCCGTGAAAATCCGCTGGGCGTTGCTCAAAAGCCACAGCCGGCAGCCTTTGCGCCGCAGCGCCGCCAGCGCCTCCAGCGCGTGGGGATACAGCCGGAGATATTCGATAGACGCAATGCGGAAAAGCTGGGAGGCATTGATGCCAAGAGAAGCGGCGTTTTCCGTCACGCCCTTGGCTTCAAACAGCTCCTGCATCACCTGCTCATAGGGAATGTCCGGGAAGCATTCGTAGCTCTGCCCGGCCTTTGCCTCCCGGCGGGCCATGGCGGCGGAAAAGGCGGCCTTGAGTTCGGGCCCCGTGTAGTGAGCGCCATAAAAGCCAAAATAAAGGGCGGTCTTTTCCCAGACGGTGTCGCTTTCCTCGGTGTGGATGTCCACCAGCGTGCCGTATAAATCAAAAATCAAATCGGTGTACTTCATGGGAGACTCCTTCGCTTTTTGAAACTATCATAGCGTAAAAGGGGCGTAATGTCAAAGGAATTGTCCCCGGGGCGGGTTTTTTGCTTGACTTCCGGGTTGGCCTGTGCTATACTGGAGGAAATAAGGGAGTAGTCGACACCCCAAGTGTGGCAGCGTCAACAACCGGCCTTTGCGCCTGGTGCTGCCTCAAATGACGAGACTTATCTGTTTTGGTGCAGATGGGTGTCGTCTTTTTTTATTCCCATTGGCACAAATCATTTTCAATTGGGAGGTTTCTATGAACGCGTATCAGGAAGAACGAACAAGCGTGGTGGCACAGCTGGGCTCCAACATGGAAAAGGGTCTGACCGGGGAGCAGGCCGCCCAAAAGAGGGCTGCCTGCGGCCCTAACAAGCTGGCGGAAAAGGCGAAAAAATCCAATTTGCAGCGGTTTTTGGACCAGTTTAAGGATGTGATGATTCTCATTCTGATTGCAGCGGCGGTGATTTCCTTTGTCATTGCCTGCGTGGAGGGGGAGCCGAAGGAGTTTTTTGAGCCGGTACTGATTCTGCTGATTGTGGTGCTCAACGCCGTCATGGGCGTGATGCAGGAGAGCAAGGCGGAGAAGGCACTGGACGCGCTGAAGGGGCTGTCTGCCCCCCACGCCCGGGTGATTCGGGACGGAAAGGAAGCGGTGATTGACGCTTCCGAGCTGGTGCCCGGCGACATCATCCGGCTGGAGGCCGGCGATTTTGTCCCGGCAGATGCCCGGCTGCTGCGCAGCGTCAGCCTGAAATCCGAGGAATCCGCCCTCACCGGCGAATCTGTGCCGTCGGAAAAGGACGCGGAGGCGGTTGTGGCAGAAAAAGCCCCCCTGGGCGACCGTAGCAACATGGTGTTCTCCGGCTGCTCCATCACCTATGGCACCGCCACCGCCGTGGTCACTGCCACCGGCATGGACACGGAGATGGGCAAAATCGCCAACCTGCTGGACAGCGAGGAAGGGGGGCAGACCCCGTTGCAGAAGAAGCTTGCCCAGCTTGGAAAATATCTGGGCGTGATGGCGGTGGCGGCCTGCGCCGTGATTTTTGTGGTGGGCATTGCCAACGGCATCCCTGCCATGGACATTTTCATGACCGCCGTTTCTCTGGCGGTGTCCGCCATCCCGGAGGGACTGCCGGCCATTGTGACCATTGTGTTGTCCATCGGCGTGCAGCGGATGGTGAAGAAAAACGCCATCATCCGGCGGCTGCCTGCCGTGGAAACCCTGGGCAGCGCCTCTGTCATCTGCTCGGATAAGACCGGCACCCTGACCCAGAACCGGATGACACTGGTCAAGGCGTACCTGGACGGCGGGGAAGAACTGGAGAATATTTCTACCCAGAATTCCGACGGCGTGAGAAAGCTACTGACCTATGCCACCCTCTGCTGCGACGGCTCGGTGGTGTTCAGTGGCACCGGGGAGCAGCACATCGGCGACCCCACCGAAACCGCCATTGTCCTGGCGGCCCACAAAAACGGCCTGCCCAAGGAGGAACTGAACCGGCGCTATCCCCGGCTGGCGGAGCTGCCTTTTGATTCTGACCGGAAGCTCATGACCACCGTCAACCGGGTGGAGGGGAAGCACCTGGTCATTGTCAAGGGTGCCTTTGATGTGATGGCGTCCCGGTGCGTGTCCGGCGACTTGGAAAAGGCGGCGCAGATTAACGAGGAAATGAGCGCTTCTGCCCTGCGGGTGCTGGCCATCGGCTGCAAGGAAATCGATGCCGTTCCCGCAAACCCCACCCCGGAGGAGCTGGAAAACGGCCTGACCTTCCTGGGTCTGGTTGGCATGATTGACCCGCCCCGGCCGGAGGCGAAGGAGGCTGTTGCCGTCTGCCGCAAGGCGGGCATCCGCCCGGTGATGATTACCGGTGACCATGTGGTGACTGCCTCTGCCATCGCAAAAGAACTGGGCATCCTGCTGCCCGGCGACCGGGCCATCACCGGCGCGGAGCTGGACGAAATGACCGACCGGGAACTGGATGAATGCGTGGAAAGCATTTCCGTCTATGCCCGTGTTTCCCCGGAGAATAAAATCCGAATCGTCAAGGCCTGGCAGCGCAAGGGCCAGGTGGTTTCCATGACCGGCGACGGCGTCAACGACGCTCCCGCCTTGAAAGCGGCGGACATTGGCTGTGCCATGGGCATCACCGGCACGGATGTGGCCAAGGGCGCTGCCGACATGACCCTGACGGACGACAATTTCGCCACCATCGTGGACGCGGTGCGGGAAGGCCGGGGCATCTATGCCAACATCAAAAAGGTGGTGGGCTTCCTGCTGGGCACCAACATCGGCGAGGTCATTGCGGTGTTTGTGGCCATGCTGCTGTGGCACAAGTCACCGCTGCTTTCCATGCAGCTGCTGCTTATCAATCTGGCCACCGATAGTTTGCCTGCCATCGCCCTGGGCATGGAGCCGGTGGAGCGGGATGTGATGGAGCGCAAGCCCAAGCCCCGGGACGAGGGACTGTTTGCCCACGGCTTCGGGGTGCGGACGGTGCTGCAGGGCGTCATGTTCGGCGTTCTGTCGCTGATTGCTTTCTATGTGGGCGAAAAGTACACCGGCACGCTGGAAGGCGGCCAGACCCTGACTTTCATGGTGCTGGCGCTGAGCCAGGTGGTGCAGGCATTCAATATGCGCTCGGAGCATTCTCTGTTCCGTATCGGCGTATTTACCAATCACAAACTGAACTGGGCGGCGCTGGCTTCCCTGGCACTGGTGCTGGCGGTGCTGTTTACCCCGGTGCGCACCCTGTTTGGTCTGGTGCTGCTGCCCGGAAAGCTCTATGCTGTGGGGCTGGGACTGATTCTCACCCCGGTGGTGGTGATGGAGCTGTCCAAGGCTTTTGGCCTCATTCGGCATCATCATTGAGCATTTTCCCCCAAAGCGTTCCTCTGCGGGCGCTTTGGGGGCTTTCTATTTGGCTTTGAATGTGATAAAATGGAGAAAAAAGGAGGTGCGGCGATGAAATTGACCGCTTATCAGGTGCAGGCCGACCTGGATGCCCTTGGCCCCCATTACAAAACCGGGGATGTGGACAGGCTGATTGCGCGATACGGAAAGGAACAGGCGGATGTGTCCGCCCTGCGCCCGTTGATTCTGGAAAGGCAGCAGTTTCACCGGATTTATTTTTATGTGTCCTTAAACCGCATCAAAGACCCATTATCCCGGCTGGCCTTTATCCATGAAAACCTGCTGTTTTCCGACTGGTGGCACACCGACCAGCTGATTTCCTATGTGGCAGATGTGGATTTTGACACGGCGCTTGCCTACGCAAAGGAATATATCCGGTCGGAGGACAGCTACATCCGCCGCTGGGGCTATGTGCTGTTCATTTCCCGGCTGGGACGGGGGCGTGCGGAAAGCCTGCTGCCCCTTACCCATGACGATGGAGCATACACCGTCCAGATGGCCCAGGCGTGGCTCATCGCCGAGCTGGCGGTGCAGGAGCCGGAAGCGGTGTACCGCTGGATGGCGAAAAATGAGCTGAAATACAGCATCAACGGCAAGGCCATCCAGAAAATCTGCGATTCCTACCGTATTCCGGCAGAGTGGAAAGAGCGGTTCAAATCCCTCCGCCCAACCCTGCGGCAGCGGAAATGAGGGGCAAATTGAACGAAAGAAAAGCGGGATTTTTCTCAAATTTTGGGCATACACTTTTGGAAAATCTGTGCTATAATCAAACCATCGTGTAGCAGAAAATGCGTAAGTCCGGATGACCGGGCTTACGCATTTTTTGCGTGATAGAAAGGAAAAAATCAATGGAACAATCAAATCAGAATTTTCTTGCCACGGAGAAAGTGGGAAAGCTGATGCAGAAATACGCCATTCCCTGCATTATTTCCCTGCTCGTTGGCGCACTTTACAACATCGTTGACCAGATTTTCATTGCCAACGCGGATTATCTGGGCTCTTACGGCAACGCCGCCAATACGGTGGTGTTCCCCCTGACGGTGGTGGCGCTGGCGGTTGCGGTGATGATTGGCGACGGCTGCTGCGCCTTCGTCAGCATCAGTCTGGGTAAAAATGATGTGGCCGCGGCGAAGAAAAGCGTGGGCGCTTCTGTGGGCATGACCCTGCTTTCCAGCCTGGTACTGACGGCGGTGTATCTTGTTTTTGCTGACGGCATCATCGCCATGTTCGGCGGCACGGTGAATGAGGAGACCTTCCGCCACTCCAAGGAATATTTCTTCTATATTTCTCTGGGCATTCCCTTTTATATGTTCGGCCAGGCCATGAATCCCATCATCCGGGCTGACGGCAATCCCAAATTCGCCATGGCCTCCACACTGGAAGGCGCGGCGGTGAATATTGTGCTCGACCCCATCTTCATCTTTCTGTTCCGGTGGGGCATGATGGGCGCGGCGCTGGCGACGGTCATTGGACAGGTGGTGACGGCGGCAGCGGCGGTGTGGTATCTGCTGCGGATGAAGCATATCCGTCCCCAAAAGGGGGATTACAGACCCCGGGCCTCCATCTGCGGCCGGACGCTGGTGCTGGGCATGACCAGCTTCCTGTCCCAAATCAGTCTGGTGGCGGCCATGGCAGCCATCAACAATATGCTGCGCAAGTATGGCGCTGTGGATGCGGTGTTCGGGCAGGCGCAGTACGCCCAGATTCCCATGGCGGTGGTGGGCATCGTGATGAAATTCTTCCAGATTGTCATTTCCATTGTGGTGGGCATGGCGGCAGGCTGCATTCCCATTGTGGGCTTCAACATGGGCGCGCAGCGGAAAGACTGGGTCAAATCCCTGTTTACCAGGCTTCTGATTGCAGAAGCCTGTGTGGGCGCGGTGGCGCTGATTCTGGTGGAAGGGTTTCCCCGGCAGCTCATTGCCATTTTCGGCGCGGCGAATGAAAGCGCCTATTATACGGATTTCGCGGTGAAGGCATTCCGGATTTATCTGTGCATGGTGGTTTTTGCCTGCGTGAACAAGGCCTGCTTCATTTTCCTGCAGGCCATGGGAAAGGCGGCAGAGTCTACGGCGCTGTCCATGATTCGGGAAGTGGTGTTCGGCGTGGGATTTGCCCTGCTGCTGCCCCGGTTCTTCGGGCTGGACGGGGTGCTGTATTCCATGCCCGTTTCCGATATTCTTACCTTCCTGGTGGCGGCGGTTCTGATTTGGCACACCTACCGCCAGCTGAAAGCATAAAAAAGACGCAGAGCTTTTCGCTCTGCGTCTTTCTTATTTTGCGTCACAGCCGCCTGACCGGGCGGACATATTTCCAGTACCGGGTGCAGTCGTGATAGAAGTAGAATACCCGGCCCGGGGTGGTGCCCTCGTCCTGTTTTTCCTTGATGCAGCGGTCGATTTCGTCAATCATCTGCTGAATCTGTTTCTGCCATTGCTCCATGACCGTTCCCTCATTTCAACTGCTTTGAAAGAATGATACCAAACCGGCGGAAGAATTTCTTGATTTTTCTTGCGGAAATATCATACCACGGAGCGGAATGCGGGGCAAGGGCTTAAACAGGCCGGTTGGTGCGGGACTCGTGCTTGATGAGCCGAAATACCACCAGATACATCACGGCAACGAAGATGACGAAAGCAACGGTGGACTGGCTGGTGCCCAGCATACAGCAGGAATCGTAGAAGCCGTGGAGCAGCACCGCCAATAGATAGCCAAGAGCCAGATTGACGGCGGCACCTGCTTTGTTGCCCAAATCCGCCTGCAGCCGTGCCCGTCCATAGAACACGCCCATGAACACGGCAAAACCCATGTGCCCGGGAACCGCCAGAATGGCCCGGGGCAGCGCCACGGACAGGCCGTAGCTGAACACATATTTCACATTTTCAAAGGCCGCAAAGCCCAGCGATACGAACACGGCGTACACAATGCCATCGAACCGGTAGTTGAAATTGGGGTCATTCCAGGTTCTGCGGTAGAGGAAGAAGAATTTGGTGCCCTCCTCGATGACGGCTACCACCAGGAATGCCAGCATGTAGAGATATCGGGGGTCGTTTTCATCCACGGTAACATCCAGAATGGTCTGCCCAATCCACTCCAGCACGATGGAGGCCAGTGCCGCCAGCACGCCCATGATTACCAGACTCCCCAGCAGATGGGGCGGCTCTTTTTCAATGGTGTCCTGCTTGTAGACATAGCGCATCAAAAAGAAGGCGGGCAGGACGGCGGCGAGAATGTAAATCGCCGCCAGATAGAAAAGGGGAAGCGTTACAATTGGAGCAAAGAAGAACATCAAAAACAGCTCCTTTCAGCTCTTGCCGCAAGAAAATGGCGCGCCGCAGCAGCGGCGCGCCATGCGGCTTATTCGATGCAGATGCGGTTGTTTTCCGGCAGCCGCTGCTGATTTGCCTTGGGCAGGTTCAGCTTCAGAATGCCGTCCTCAAACTTGGCGGACACATCCGCGGGCTTCACATCGCCCACATAGAAGCTGCGGCTCATGGAGCCGGCGTAACGCTCCCGGCGGATGTAGCGGCCCTTTTTATCCTGCTCATCCTTATCCAGCCCCTTGCTGGCCTGAATGGTCAGGTAGCCGTCACTCAAGTCGACATGCACATCCTCTTTCTTGAAGCCGGGCAGGTCAATGTCCAGCTCGTAACCGTTGTCATGCTCCCGAATGTCGGTCTTCATCTCTCTGCTGGCGTGCTTGCCATAGAGGGCGTGATTCACCGAAGCGTTCATCGCGGCAAAGGGATCCGTAAAGAAATCATCAAACAGGTTTTCTCCCAAAATGCTAGGCAACATAAGTCATTCCTCCATTCAATCTTCTATGTGCCTTTTTGGGGGAGTCCGTTGTTTGGGCTTCTCTCTTTTGGTTTGACTACAGTATACCACAATTTTTAGCACTGTCAATAGGAGAGTGCTAAAATTCACAAAAGGATAAAGAACTGTTCACAGAAAGTGCGATTTCTCCGGATGGGAACCAATATGCACAAAGGAGGATGGCTGAAAATTACAAAGAGCGTCTGTGAGCTTGTCCTAAAATCAACAAATTACGGCGGAAACGGAGAAGCGGGAAATGGAGTTTGACGATATCATAACCGTGAAGTTGCGGAATGGATAAAAAAGGCGGCTCTTTACAGAACTTTTTCATTTTGAAAAGAAGAAAAAAGGAAATACATACGGAAGCTTCGTCAAAATAGACAAAACTAAAAATGGAAGAATCTTTCACTGAGGGAAAATGACAATGAAACGAAAGATACACGGATTTGCCGTTGGCGCAGAAAAGCGTGCCTCCGGCGAAGGGTGAAAGAGAAGCCACAAGATGGAAGACAGGGGGCGAAAGGCTGAAAAACATATTTGAAAAATTAGATATGGCACAAAATCGCTATTTTTGGCGAATTCATATTAGAAAGAAAAAAGACTTTGTGATATAGTATAGGCGGAAAACAGAAGGGAGGCGTGTCCATGTTATTAAAGCTGTCAGGTGAGTGGAAACTAAAAAATGATGAATATGCCATCACAGGCCATGTGCCGGGTGATGTGACGGACGACTTTTTGCAGGCAGGGATTATCAAAGACCCCTATTTTCACGATAACTATAAGCAGTCGCTGTGGATTACAAAAAGTGATTGGGTATATGAAAAAACTTTTGTAATTAATGAAAACGAACTCGACGCATATACATATATAAAATTTGAGGGTGTAGACACCTTTTCCGATGTCTTCCTCAACGGCACGCTGATTGGAAAAACTGCGAATATGCACCGCATTTATTGCTTCCCGGTGAATGGCCTGCTGCGGGATGGGGAAAACCTGCTTTCGGTTCATCTGCACAATGTATTTGATGCTATGGGCGCACAGGAGCAGGAAAAATACGAAAGCATTTTCTGCGCAAACCGCATTTTTGTGCGAAAGGCACAATGCCATTTTGGCTGGGACTGGGCACCCCGCTTCCCGGGTTATGGCATTTACCGGGATGTGACGCTGATTTCCGAAAAGAAGGCGGCAACGGAATCGGTGGCAGTGGAAACGGCACTGTCCGGAGATGTTACATTCCGGATTGCGTTCCGGGAGAAATTTGTGGGCAATTTGGAAGTGAAAATCCTGCACGAGGGCAAATGTGTGGCAGAGAAGAAACTCCCGGTTGCCTGTAAGAAAATGCTGACGAACCTCCGCGTGGAGAAACCGAAGCTCTGGTGGCCCAACGGCTATGGGCAGCAGCCCATTTATGAGTATGTTGTCTGCCAGCATTTTGAGGATGGAATCCAGGAGTGCCACGGAATCTTCGGCTTCCGCAGGGTGGAAATCGACAGAAGCGTTTTGGATGGAGATAACCTGGGATTTGCCGTGCAGGTAAACGGCAGGAAAATTTTCTGCAGGGGCAGCAACTGGGTGCCGGCAGAATGTATGACTGGCCGCTTGCGGGATGAAAAATATGAGCAGCTGATACGCAGTGCCCGGGATGCCAATTTTAATATGCTCCGGGTTTGGGGCGGCGGCATCTATGAGAAAGACTGCTTCTATGAATACTGCGACAGAATGGGCATCCTGGTTTGGCAGGAGTTTATGTTTTCCTGCTCGGAAATCCCGGAGGATGATGCAGGGTTTTTGAAAGAAATTACCGAAGAGGCGGTTTGTCAGGTGAAGCGGCTGCGTAACCATCCCTGCCTTGCTCTTTGGTGTGGCATGAACGAGATCCGCGGCGCTTTCAGCGATTCTGTGGAGGAACGCTACTCGGTATTTACGCTGCATTATTTGCTGCGGGGCATCACCGCCCAGCTTTCTCCGTGGATTCCCTATGAGAGGACCAGCCCGTTCGCCTTTGCGGACACGGAAAACGACAAATGTGAGGGCGACTGCCACAACAATGTGACAGAACCGTGCCTGTTTGACGAGTCCTTCAAGGGCTTTGACGATGTGGTGTACCAGCAGAAAAAACCATGGGAGCAGATGCGGCACCGAATTCAAAATTATGAGCGCTATCTGTCATCCACCAGGAGCAATTTCTCCTCGGAGTGCGCGGTTTTGGGTATGTGCAGCTATGACAGCCTGAAGAAATTTACGGCCCCGGAGGATTTGCGGTTGGACTCGGATTTCCTCAAGGAACGCTTCCTTGGAAATCCATATACCTATATCATGCCTACCTTCTATGAGCGCCAGCAGAGGCTGGCAGAGGGAATGTATGGCAGGCTGGAGAATTTGCAGGACCTGATTAAAAAGGCCAATAAGAGCCAAGCAGACATTTTGAAGTCGGAAATTGTGTATTGCCGCAGTAATGACCGCTCGTGGGGCCTGCTAAACTGGATGTATAATGACATCTGGCCCACGGGTACATGGTCCGTGATTGACTATTACCTGGATAAGAAGCCTGCATATTACACCATGAAGCGCAGCTTTGCGCCGCTGCTGCTCAGCTTGCTGCGGGTGGACGAGGATTTTTATCTGTGCTGTGCCAATGATGCCGAAGATACCCTCCGTCGAAGTGTGGTGGTTTCGGCGCACCGTTACGACGGCACAGAGCTGAGCAGGCAAGTGGTTACAATTGCAGTGCCCGGCGGCGGAAGAATCATGCAGAAGCTGGAAAAAGAAACCATAAAGGGTGATTATCTGCTGGCGACGGCAAAAGACGGCGGAACCCCGCTTCAGGATATCTACCACCTGAGCCGATACAGCGGTAAACATATTGGAGGGCAGTATACCTGGTCGGTACAAGCTGAGGGCGAGGACTGCGTTGTCCATTTGGAGGCAAAGACATTCGTGCCCTGCATCAAACTTTTTGCAGGAGAGGGCGCGGTATATGAGGACAATTTCTTTGATATGGCGGCGGGGCAGTGCTGTGAAATCCGTATTACCAATGCGACGGCACCGGTTGAAGTTGCCACCTTTGAGGATGTGTGGAATCACTGATTGGAAGAAACCATCGCCAAGAGGGCGTATGTGGTCAAAGGCTTAGTACTGTAACAAGAAACGGGAAGGGAGGAACCGGAGCACCGGAGAAAGCAGGACCGTATTGACCATCCCAGATATAATAAGATTATTTTAAGGAGGAAACAATGAGTAGATATTCAAAAATTATGGCTGCACTGTTGGCGGCCATCATGATGCTCGCGCTGGCTGCGTGTAACCCCTCTGATGATCCTTCGTCCACACCTGGATCGGCCGTAACAGATACCGTTGCACCTGTTATTACTGTTTCCGGTGTTCCCACTACCTGTAAGATTGGCGATGAGGTGACTGTTCCTGCTGCGGCGGCGACAGATGATGTTGACGGCGATGTGTCTGCCAATATCAAGGTGACCGTATCGCAGATGAAGGAAGATGGCGTGACCGTCAACCGCGATGTTGTCTATCAGAAGCCCGGCAATGTGGCGCAGACCTTCACGGCTGGCTCCAACAAATTGCTGGTTTACAAAATCGTGTATACCGTCAAGGACGCTGCCGGCAATGAGGCAAAGCAGGAGTTCACCCTGACGGCGCAGGAGGATAAGCAGACCGGCACCCTGACACTGAATGTGGAAAATGCGGATGCTTATGTGATTACCGGTAAAGCCGGCGGCAATATCAAGCTGCCCAGCGCCACCGCCATTGACCAGCCGGATGATGTGGACATCTCCAACCTGATTACGGCCAAGCTGTATGAGAAGGTTGACGGTACCGTTTCCAATGTTCTGTTTGCAAGCTGGGAGGACTTCCGGGAAGCAAAGAATGTGAGAATCCCTGCCGGTGAATATGTGCTTGTCTACTCCGTTAAGGATGTGGCGGGCAATGTATTTGAAACCACTTACAATGTGCCCGTCAGCATCGAGCAGCCCGATGCCATCAATCTGGCGCTGGATCCTGCCAATTTTGCCCTGGATGAGAAGGAAGGTATGTCCTGGGTCAATCGCTTCGGTCTGGTATCCTTCGGTCACACCTCTGCCCGCCCTGACCTGGACCAGACGGTTGGCATGACAGAAAATGTTACGAAGATTTACCAGCAGTATGTTGGTATCACCTTCAATGCCGATGCACCCAGCACCAACGGCCAGTTGTTCTATACGATGGCCGCAAGAGGCAGTAAGAATCGGGATACCATGCCCGACAAGGAAACCTGCACATGGCCCTCCTACCTGTTCCTGCGGATTGGTCAGGGCGGTGTGGAATCCCGCGTTGAAAAGGGCAGCGATAAGGAAATGACCACCGTTAAGGGGTATAGTACCTCCCTGCTGGACGGAAAGGACCATACCATTTATTTGCAGTGGAAGAATGTGGGCGAAAGCGCTTCTGCCGCCGATGCCGCCATCTACCTCTATGGCTGGGTTGACCAGACACCCGCTGTTGGCTATGAAGCCGCGGATTTCATTTTCAAGGCCGTTGCGGGCGACAGCATCAGTCAGGGCGTACTGTCCCATGACCTGTTTGCGGAGCTGTGGAACGAGAGCGGTGCCGGCTGGTTCAGCATGGACACCTATTCCGCTTCGATGCCCTATGGCGATGACCACATGCGGATAAAGGGCCTGGTTATTTATGATGCCGACGAGACGAAGTTCGCTCTGGATATCACGCCTCCGACCGTGGATGTTGCCTTTGACAACAGTGCTGTGTTCGCCACCGGAGAAGCCATTGCCATTCCCAAGGCTGTGTTCGCCGATGCAGACGAGCAGAAGGTCTATATGATTCTGCCTGACGGCAGCACCGTTGATGTGACCGGCACCTATACCCCCACCGAAGTTGGTACCTACGCCCTGGTGTATCTGGCCAGGGACAGCGCCGGTAACATCGGCTACAAAGAATTTGCCATCCAGGTGGCACAGCGGGACGAAGTCGCACCTGAGCTGTCCCTCAGCAGCGAAAAGAACCTGACAGTGAATGTGGGCGAACTGGTGACGCTGCCTACCGCCACCGCCAACGATGCGGTTGACGGCAGTCTGGATGCAATTGTCACGGTTGAAATCATTGGCACTGAGCACATCACGGAGCTGAAGCCCGGCGGCAATTACTATCCCATGACTGCCGGCGTGCAGACAGTTATCTACCGGGTCAGTGACTCCTTTGGCAATGTGGCTGAAAAGCGGTTCACGGTTACGGTGAAGTCCACTTCCTCCGGTGACATTCTGAAGGGTGAGCCTCTGGGCGTGTCCAACAGCGGTAAGGGCCTGACCGGCGAACAGTACATTTACGATGAAAAGGTTTCCATGATTCTGCACATCGAGCAGAAGAAGAACATCATTCAGTTTAACCTCCGGGGAGATTACCAGAATGCGGATTGGCCCAAGGGCATGGTGCTGCGGATGGACAATGAGAGCATCAACCTGTCCTCCCATGGACATGACAACAACATCTACGGCAACACCACCTGGGAGTTCTACAAATACATGGTCGGCAATGACATTCTGTTTGAATATCAGACCAAGAATGTGGTGATTGCCGGCGAGGAATACATCCGCGTTCAGGTGTGGATTAACGGAACCGAGCTGGTTTGGTCTGCAGCCAAGGATGGCCTGGTTGGTCTGGAAGATGGCGTAAATGCAATTTACAGAAAGGTTTCTGATTTTACCGCCAACGAGTCCGAAAAGGATAACATCTATTCCACGCCCTTCTGGGTCGCTCCCTATCAATCCACCATTGTGATTAAGGAACTGCGCATCGACGGAACCTCCTGCGCACGCCCTGCGGATCCCGTGATTCCCGATGGCTATGAAATCACCTTCGACACCAGCGGAAATAACTTTATTACCGAGCCAGTCAGCATCTCCGGCAACGGTGACAGCTATACCACTGTTGGCGCCCATTCCAACGAAGAGTATGTGGCCATTCACTTCAAGGGCAGCGAAACGACCAAGGGCTGCCTGACCCTGAACCTGACGGGCAAGGCGCAAGGCTGGGAAGGCGGCTTGTTCCTGCGGCTGTCGCAGGATGCCTTCGAGGTTCGCGTCGGCGGCCCCAACAGCGAAAACGGCAAGGTTTACCTGACCAATGGCAACATTTACAGCGGCGGCATCAACGACAAGGAATACACGCTGGTTTACAAGCTGACCTATATCAAGGAGCAAAACAGCGGCCTGAGCACCGGTGTGCAGCTGGATGTATGGCTGGGCGAGGCTGGCGGTGTGTTGAAAAAGGCATCTGTGGCCAGCATTGCCGGTGAGCATGTGACCTACGACGAAGCGTCCGACGCGCTGGTGTTCGGCAGCAAGCTGTTTGCCAATGCGGCCAACATGACGCCGGATGACATCACCGTCGTGACGCTGGGCGCTTTGAACGGGGAGTGCGCATGGACTATCACAAAGGCTGAAACACTGATTTCCGCACCCGGCGGCGAAGTTGCGGGCTATGAGAATGTACTCAATACCAATGCCGCAGAGGTGCTGGTGAAGGAGCCTGTGAGCCTGCCTGCCGGCACCGATACGGTGCTCAAGGCGGTGGAGAATGTCAACGAAAACTATATTTCCCTCACCTTCAAGCACGACTATGCGGACAAACAGACCCTGTATGTCAACATGACTGGCTCCTGCGGCGGCTGGGATGGCGGCATCGGCCTGCGGATGGGTACCGATGGCATGTATCTGAAGATTGGCGGCGTCAATGTAGACCCCTCTGTTGCGCAGTTGAACTTCTACAGCCTGGGCGCGGTGGATACCGAAGCCACCCTCGTCTACAAGCTGACCTATCTACAGAGCAACGGCAAATACTACGGCGTTGAAATCGAAATGTGGTTCGGCGCTGCCGGCGGCCCGCTGACGAAGGTCGCGCCTCACGGCACCATTACCGACAGCCGCTGTACCTACAATGCGGAAAAGGGCTGCTTCACCTTCAAGTATGATGCGGTGGAGTCGGTTGAGAAGTTTACCCCCGACTGTACCGTAGCCGCGCTGGGTGCCTTCAATGGCCAGTGCAGCTTCACACTGACCAATGTGGCTGTTTTGACGGAAGCTCCCTGAGATAAAATTTACCCGTGCATCAGTCTCCCTTCCGGGAAATGCTGACATGCACATGATTCAGTGACCGAAGGGCTGCCGCAGATATTGACGCTGCGGCAGCCCGGGAAAGGAGACTTATGAAACAGAAAAACAGATTGCCGGCTCCGGGGGCAAAGAAAGCCCTGAAAAACTGGCGGCTTTACATCATGTTCCTGCCGGGCTTTTTGTGCCTGCTGTTGTTTAGTTATGTTCCCATGTATGGACTTGTGCTGGCTTTTAAAGAGTATTCTCCCCGGCACGGCATTTTGGGGAGCGAATGGGTCGGACTTGAAAACTTTCGATATGCTCTGCAAAGCAAAAGCTTCTGGGAAATGGTTGGAAACACCCTGAGGCTGGGCCTGCTGAAGATTATTTTCGCATTTCCTTCTTCCATTATTCTTGCACTGATGATCAATGAAGTCTTCTGCAAGAGATTCAAAAAGGTTGTGCAGACGATTGCCAATCTGCCCTACTTCATTTCCTGGGTGATTGTTTCATCTATTGTATATATGTTCCTGGCAAAAGATGCGGGCGTGCTGAATAAGGTGCTTGCGTTCTTTGGCCTGGATTCGGTGTTCTGGTATGCGGAATCCAAATACTGGCCGGGAATCATCACCATCAGCGGCATCTGGAAAAATGTGGGCTGGGGTACCATTGTGTTTTTGTCCGCAATGACCAATATCAACCCCGACCTGTATGAAGCAGCAAAGGTGGACGGTGCAGGGCGTCTCAGACAGTGCCTGCATGTCACCATTCCCGGCATCATGCCGGCTATCACCATGACCTTTATTTTGTGTGTGGCCGGTATTGTAAAGGACGATTTTGAGCAAATATGGGCACTGGTCGGTGACAGCTCCATTCTGAGTGAAACGACCGAGGTGCTTGGAACCTGGGTGTATAAGACATTGCGGGGCTCCTTCAGAGGTTGGGGCGATGCAACAGCGGTCGGTCTGCTGCAGAGTTTGGCCGGCATGATTTTGATGCTCGTGTCCAACTGGCTGGTGAAGAAGCAGGGACAGGAAGGGTTGTGGTGATAATATGAAGCCGTCTAAAAGCAGAATTGTCTTTAATATTATCAATTATACAGCGCTGGTGCTGCTGTCGTTGATGTTTGTCGTTCCCTATATCTACATTATTTCCGCATCCTTTTCTGACGAAATTACCTTCGTCAAGGAAGGCTTTACCCTGTTGCCCAAAAAATGGAGCGTGGAAGCATATCGCTTTCTGCTGACGACCGACAGCCAGATGCTTCGCTCCATCGCAAACTCTTTGATTTTAACCATTGGCGGCACGCTGGTGACAACGATTGTATCTATGTTGTATGCCTATCCGCTGTCGAGAAAATATTTACGGGGGAGAAAATTCTTTTCTCTGTACATGATTTTTACGATGCTGTTCTCCGGTGGCCTGATCCCGTATTTTTTGACGGTATCAAAATTCTTTGACGATTCCCTTTTGGCTATCATCATTCCCGGCGCGATGGCACCGTACTATGCGATTTTGATGCGCAACTACTTCCTTTCCATACCGGACAGTCTGGAAGAGGCTGCCAAATTGGATGGGGCCAGCGATTTCCAAATTCTTTTTAAAATCTATGTGCCGCTGTCCAAGGCAGTTATCGTGACGGTTGCGCTGTTTGCCGCGGTTTCTCTCTGGAACAACTTTGTTGGCCCGATGCTGTTTATCACTTCCCCGGAGAAATATCCGCTTCAGTATCTCATTCAGCAGCTTCTGGATGATGTCAGCGGTATTTATGCCGGTGCCAGCGATGTGATCATTCCCCAGCAGACGCTGAAATACGCGGCGGTTATTTTGGGCTCCCTGCCGATGATTCTGCTTTACCCCCTGCTGCAGAAGTTCTATATCAACGGTATGGTTATGGGCGGCGTGAAAGAATAATCTACAAATGGAGGCGACGATTATGAAATTCAAACGGATATTTGCGTTAGTGCTTGCGCTGTGTACCTTGCTTTGTGTCGGCTGCGCACCCTCTGAAGGCCCTGGCAGAGCAACGCAGGACCCGCCAAATACGGAGATTGACACCAGTAATACCTACACGCTGACGATTTATCGTTCCAGAGATGCCGGTATGAGCGACGGCGACCGGGATGAGGAAGTCAAGGCTGCCATTGAAGAAAAGTTTTATCAGGACACCGGTATAAAGATCATTCTCGATGTTAAGATGTACACAAATACACAGATTACTGACATTGTGGATGTGAACTTCAATAACAAGAATAAAAATATCGATGCCATCGTCCATTACCTGAGCGAAGATGACGGCAGCGCCATTACCAAGTATGCCAAGGATGTGGAGTCTGTTATTGATTTGAATCCCGTTCTTAATCTCTACGGAACAAACATTCTGGCAAAGATTGCCGAAAATGATACCGGCCATATTGCAGACCGCTCCGGCTACTTCCCCTACGAGGGAGAATATTACCGGACTGCGCTGACCAGCTATACCCGGGAAGGCGGCTTCGGCATCCTGGTGAGAAAGGACCTGATGGCCGCGGTGCAGGATAAAACGGGCCTGGACCCTGAAGATTATGATATTTCCAATGAGAACTGCAAGAGCCTGACGGTTTCGGAGTTTGAAAAGGTGATGCGGGCCATCAAGGAAGATGCCAATAACGATGTGAGCATTCCGGTCACGGGCGCTCCCTGGGACTTGATGCGTACGGTGGCCACTTCCTTTGGCGTCAGCGCCATGTCCGGCTACGGCCTGGATGAGAACGGAAACTATGTCCCGGCACAGTTTACACCCGGCTGGGATAAATATGTGGATTTGATGTATAACTGGGCAAAAGATGGCATCTGGGAAAGCGAAAGCAACAACATCACCGATGATCAGCGCCAAACCAACTTTATTGCCGGCACCTCAGCGGCTTATTTGGCCTACTCCACTGCGGAAGAACTGATCAACCTGTCCAAGAAGTTCTACGCTGCCAACACCGGAGCAGAAGAACTGATGGTCATTGCCCCCTTTGCCAGTGAGAACGAAAATGGAGAATGTCTGTATGATGAAAACGGCAATCAGGTGGTTAACGGCAACCTGAAAACCAACCGCAGCTTCTATGGCATGATTATTCCTTACCGTTCCGAGAACTATGAGGTCCTGATTAAGTATATCGACTGGATGTATTCCAGCGCTGAAAACTATGAGCTGTGCCTGTACGGTGTCAAGGGTGTTGACTGGGTAGAGGGCGATGATTTCGTCAGCAACGGCGTGACCTACAAAACCTGGGCTTATCCCTCTGACAAGGCGGAAGAATATTTGCTGAAGCCTCCTTATACCGGAAAGTATATGCTGCTGCCTAATATCAATGTTTCTAACCGGATTTGCGCCCATTACGGTACCACCGAAAAACTGTGGTACACAAAGTTGTACTACGAATTCCCTCAGTTTGGCGATGAACGGGTAGAGGGCATCTGGCTGCCGGAAACGCCCAGAAAATTTGCCAGTGCGTTCACGGAGCTGGATGGTCAGTATGTGGATAACATTCGTTCCTATGCCTGGGTTGGCCAGAAAAATCAAGGAAAGACCCCGGGCGAACTGCTGAAGGAGTACCAGAATATGCGTGTCACATACAGTGAGTATTTCGATTGGATCAATGAGCAATACCAGACCGGCAGAAGCTACTTTGCAGCCAAATTTGCAGACTAAGAGCAACGCAGGAAATGCCGCTCGTCCATTCGGGCGGGCGGCATATTTTTTTACAAGGAGAACGAAAATGAAAAAATTGATTTCATTATTGCTTGCAATTTGTATCTTGTTGTCTGTTGCAGGCTGTGCGGATACACCGAATGAAACCACAGGCTCCACCAGCCCTTCCGCCCCGGTGGATACAGCCAACAAAGAGGTTCCGGCGGATACGGATGTGGTTCTGACCATCAACAGGGAGGACGGCAATCATGTGGTTTTTGGCGTCGGTACCCAGCTGGACCCCCACTTCTTCTCTCAGAATGTGGGACTGAGCGGCGTTTCTGATATTGGCCCCTGGGAATGCAGGGAAGAGGACTGGCTGCTGTTCGAAGAACGCATTGAACAGATGGGCCTGCAGCGCATCCGGGTTATGCTGCAGCCTGGCTGGTATGTGATCAACGAAGCCAATACCCGGGAGGGCATTTATGACTGGGATACGGCGTGCATGGAATCTTTGTACAGGGTGCTGGACATGGCGCAGCGGATGAGTATCAAAGTCAATATTACCATGTGGGGCATTGATACGGGCAGCGCAGCCTTTATGCGGCAGGAGGGCACCTCTGATTGGGTTACAATTCCCAATGAAAACTACGAAAAGCTGTTTGTGGACTGCTTTGCAGACTGCATCAAATATTTGATTGAGGAAAAGGGCTATTCCTGCATTCGGGAAGTGACACTTTTCAACGAGCCCAATTCCCTTTATACCGGAAACGATGCCAATGAGCGCTATTGTAACCTGTGCATCCAGATGCACGAATCCTTCCAGGAAAAGGACATCCGGGACAAGGTGCTGTTTAATCTTTCCGATGATGCCCGTGACTATATCTGGATGGCAAAGACACTGATGACGCTGGAAGGCGTTATTGATGTGGCCAATTCCCACACCTATTCTCTGGGGGATAGTTATGATGCAGATACCCAAACCTCAAACCGGGATATGTCCAATCAGAAAATGTGCTATGAGCTGGCAAACTACAACCTGAGCCTGTGGAAGGAATGGACAGACCAGTACCCGGATGTTCCCCACATCTGGGGAGAGTTCGGCACCGTCAATGGCGTGGGCTCCCACCAGACCGTTGATAAGTACAGCCCCGAACGGGGCCTGGAAATTGCCAGAATCGGACTGAACTTCTTCAATATGGGAAGCCGGGGAATGTCCTACTGGGTGCTGTTCAGCCACTATTACAGCAGAAGTGATGCCAATAATGGTAAGATTATGGACATGGGCCTGTGGGGTTTTGCGGATGAAGGCTACCAATGCCGCCCGGTGTACTATTCTTATTCGATGATTACCCGCTTTATTCAGGAAAATGACACGATTTTCCCCATCACCAGTGACGATGAAAACATTGTGGCGGTGGCGTTCCGCCAGAATGGCAAGTGGAGCTATTGCGTGGTCAACAACGGCGACACCGCCAAGAAGGTCAGCTTTGTCAACATGGACGCGTATCCCGACAACCTTAACCGTTATGTTTATGAAGAAGCCGCAGTTCCCACGGACAATCAGGTCATTAAAAGCAACGGCTCGGTTGAAGCCGATGGCCGCGTGATCAGTGACGAAATTCCTCCCCGCAGCTTTGTGATATACACCGACAAGGACGAATAGGAGAAGCAATATGAATAAAAGAACCAAAGGCCTGGCGCTGCTGATTGCCGGAGCGTTGATTCTGAGCATGACGGCCTGCGGCCCCGGCACTTCTTCCACGGCCGGAAGCGGGGAGTCTGCGCCAACTGCGACAGGCCAGCAGCTGCAAATTCCTGAGGGCTACACCCATGTTACACTGGGAGAACGCGCGGGTGTCAATATTTATGGCACCAGCGTGGAATTTGACCCCCATTTTTTCTCTCAGAATGTCAGCCGCGGTGTTTTTGCGGAAGAGGATTGGGAAATCGTGGAACGGCGTGTCAAGGAGATGGGCATTGACCGGTTTCGTGTGATGGTCAAGCCCTCCTGGCTGGAGCCGTTCAACGACAATGAGGATGCGGGCGTTATCAACTGGGATGCGCTGACACCGGAATCTGCGGAAATGCAGAGCCTGTATAAGGTGCTGGATTTGGCGCAGGAAAACGGGATTGATGTAAACCTGACCCTCTGGGGCGCGGAAAATACGGTGACGCTGGTGGACCAGGAAGTCCAGGAAGCGGTCAAAGCGCAGGGCGGGCATTTCCTGGCAAAAGGAAACGCCAGCAGCAACTGGATGATCGGAACGCTGTATCCGGAAGAATTTGCGGAAAATTTCTCTGCCTATATTCAGCTTTTGCAAAAGAAGGGCTACACCTGTGTGAAGGAAATAACGCCCGTCAATGAGCCGAATATCAGCTATCAGATTCAGAATGAAATCAGCTTTGAATCCTATCGGGAGCTTTGCCTGGCGCTGGATGCCCGCTTCCGGGCAGACGGCATTCGTGAGAATGTGCGCTTCAATCTCAGCGACAATACGGACATGGGCTTCTCCTGGCTGGAAAGCACAATGACGGAGCTGGACGACATTGCGGATATCTATAATTCCCACACCTATATTTTTGGCTACGGAACAACGAATTCTGCCATCTTTAGCTGGGAAGAGGAAAATCAGAACATTATCCGCTACACTGGAAAACCTCATGTCGTCGGCGAATTTGGTTCCAATCAGAATAAGGGCTCTACCCGCCAGAGTGATATTGATGCCTATGAACGCGGGGTGCTGATGGTGCGGCAGATGCTGAACTTCTATAACGCCGGCGCGGCAGGTGCCAGCTACTGGGTGCTGTTTGACCAGTATTATTCCTACAATGCCGCTTACAGCGAAATGATGATGCTGGGACTCTGGAAGGGCAGCCGGGAGCTTTACCACAGCGATTCGGAGTACTATGCCACAGTCAAGGAAGATTATGAAGTGCGTCCGCAGTATTACGCGCTGGGTCTTGTGAGTAAATATGTCCCCAAGGGTGCGGAGGTGTTCCCCATTGACTTGGGCGATGATTTTGCCCTGGGCACTGCTTTCCGTGGAGAGGACGGGAAATGGGTCTATGTTTTTGCCAACGGCAATGCCACGGGCGAGCCGCTGAAGCTGGCCCTGCAAAATGACAGCATGACCGGCGCGTTTGAACTGTATGCCTATTCGGAGAACACATTGCCGCAGGGTGACAACATGATCCCCGCTTCGGCGGAGCTATCTGCGGAGAACAGAACGCTGTGTTTTGAACTGACACCTCAGACCGTGGTGCTTTTGCGGGAGAAGTAAGAAGAAATCTGCCGCCCTGCGGTGTTTCCTGCGGGACGGCAGATTGAAAAAGCGGGATGTATGTGATAACATGAACGCAGAGCCGCGGCAAGACGGCAAGGGATTCAAAGAAAGGCCTATGAAGAAAAAAGTAATCAGTCTGCTGCTGGCGGCAGCTCTTTTGAGCTGTGCCGGCTGTGCGGAAAACCGGGCGCATACGCCTGATACGGCGGCGGGAACAACGGTATCCCGGCCGGGAGTCACAGAAGAAACCTTACAGCCCGGAGGTACCGCCACGGACAACTCCGGAACGAATGCGACAGGAGGAGCGGAAATGGCACCTGCTTATTGGGACAGCACCACGGATTTCGGCATTGTGGTGGACGGGGACGGCGTGATGCGTCTGGCCGGCAAGCCAGTGTATATGGCCGGCGTCAACTGCTACAATCTGTTCAATCAATGCTTTGATGGTTTTTCGGCGGAGAAGGCAAAGCAGACCCTTCGGGTGCTGAAAGAAAACGGTGTTTCTGTGATTCGATTTAACTGCGGCGGATATTCCTATGAATATATCCGCACCTACTATGAAAATCCGGATGCCTATCTGAGCCTGCTCCGGGAAATTGTTTCCTGCGCGGAGGAACTGGAAATCGGCCTGATTCCCAGCTTCTTCTGGCTGAAGAACGCTGTGCCGGATTATTTTGATGAGCCGCTTCGAAGCTGGGGCCGGGCAGACAGCCAGACGGTGGAGTTTTTGTGCAGCTATACCGCCGCAGTGGTGTCCACCATCAAGGACAGCAAGGCTGTTTTTGCGTGGGAATTCGGCAATGAGTTCAATCTGGGCTGCGATCTGCCCAATGTGACGGAGCATCTGCCGGCCCTGCCGCCCCACAGCACCAGAACAGAGCGGACGGAGGAAGATTACCTGTCTGCGGTGGATGTATCCTATGCGCTGACCAGGTTTGCCGAAACAATCCATTCGCTGGACGATACCGGGCGGATGATCACCTCCGGCAATGCGACTTTGCGTCCGTCCCAGTATCATCAGCTTACGGAGAATACATGGGCACAGGATTCCTATGAGGAATATACGCAGATCACGGCCATGTTTACGCCGGAAGGCGTGGATACCATCAGCGAGCATGTGTATTTTACCGCACAGCAGACCTTTGGCAGAGAACTGTCCCTGTGGGAGTATCTTGGATACGCCACACAGTCGGCGAAGGAGCAGAAAAAAGCCTATTTTGTCGGCGAGTGGGGCGGCGGCAGCAGTACAGATATGTGGTACTATCAGGACATTGGAAACACTTTTGTGGATGCGGGCGTGCAGCTTTGCCTGCTGTGGAACTTCAATCTGGAGGAGGATTCCGTGGAATACAGCTTCTCTGCGGAAAGCAACCGGGGCCAAAAGCTGCTGACTGTTTTGGCGGGACTAAACAAGCGCTATCGAACCGAATACGGCTTCGAGATTTGATGTTTCGCACAATGAAGAAGGAGGATAATTGTGAAAACTGTCTACTATCGGGACGATTTTGAGTATCCGGAATCGCAAATTCATTTTCATCTGTTCTGCATGAATTACCCGGAGATGCACGACCACGATTATTGGGAGTTCTTCTTTGTGATTGATGGCAGTGTGGTGCATTGCACGGAAAATGGCAGTCAGACGCTGACCAAGGGCACGGGATATCTGGTTCATCCCTGGGACAAGCACTATTTTGTGGATGCTTCGTCGGACTATATGCAGCTGAATGTCATGATTACAGATGCCTATTTCCGGCAGATACTGGACTTTATTGATGCGGAGCTGTATCAGAGCCTGATTTCCGCGAAAAAGCCCATGCCATATATGGTGGGGAACAGCTTGAGCCGGGAATTGCAGAAAACCGTACACGCCATTCAGATTACGGATATTTCCAATGAAAAAAGAATTGCGGCATTGACCAAACTGCTTTGGATGGAAATCATCAAGCTGATTTACCGGAAGGACGCACTTTTGAATCAGGAATATCCACAATGGCTGAATGACTTTATCAACGAAATTCAAAAGCCGGATAACATTGTGAAAAAGACCTCTGAATTGGCGGAATTGACCTATTTCAGTCACAGACATTTGACACGGCTGTTCCAGCAATATACCGGCAAGACGCTCAATGAGTATCAGCAATTTGTCCGGATGAACTATGCGGCGATGCTTCTGCGCACGACCCAGCAGGATATTTTGCAGATTTCCGCCGCAGTGGGATACGACTCCCCAAGCTATTTTATCCGGATTTTTAAGGATTGCTTCCATACAACACCGAAACAGTACAGAATGAATTTCCGCAGCAGGGACGAGGAAATATAAGGGGTTGCCCTTTATGCCCTGTCACCACAAGGAGGTAGCAGATGGAATTTTTTGAGGATGCCAAATGGATCGGAAGCGGTCTGCGGGTTGTGACCCGGACAACCGGCGAACAGAGCCCTGCCCTGCAGTTTCGGCGGGAGCTGATATTGGAAAATACCGGGCGTGCAGAGTGCCGAATCTCCGGCCTGGGCTGCTTTGTGCTGTATATCAACGGCCAGCGGGTGGGGGATGAGGTGCTGTCTCCGGCTTTTACGGACTATGATAAGCGGGTGCTTTACTGCACCTATGATGTTACCTCCCTGCTGCGAAAGGGCCGCAATGTGGTGGCGGTATGCGTCGGTGACGGCTTTTACAACCAAACCACCCACGATACCTGGGGCTTCTATCAGGCACCCTGGAGAGATACGGCAAAGCTGCTGCTCAGCCTGCAGGTCGAAGGCAGGACGGTTTTGGTGTCAGACGAAAGCTGGAAGCAGACGCTGGAGGGCGCTACCGTACACAACGCCATCCGTACCGGCGAATACTACGACGCCAGAAGGGAGGATGGCTGGAAAGAAACCGGCTATGATGACAGCCGCTGGAATGCGGCCTGCGTGGTTGCGCCTCCTGCGGGAAAGCTGGCCCCGCAGCAGCTTCCGCCCATTCGGGAGTGTGAAGTCCTCCCGGCGGTGGATTTGTGGAAGTCGGAAAAGGGCTGGATTTTTGATTTCGGAAAGAATATTGCCGGATATGTATCCCTGCGCATGGCAGGGAATGCCGGGCAGACGGTTTCTATCCGATACAGTGAAAAGCTGTCCGGCCGGGAGCTGGACCAGAGCAATATTTCCTGCTATGTGCTGGACACACCGGATTTTTCCGTGGATAAATACACCTTCCGCGGGGAGGGAACAGAATGCTGGAAACCCAGCTTTGTGTATCATGGATTCCGCTATGCGGAGTTGACCGGCGTGACAGAGGCACCTGACAGAGATGCGCTGACAGCCTGCTTTGTACATACGGATTTGCCACAAAAGGGCAGCTTCCGATGCTCTGATGAACTGCTGAACTGGATTCAGGAGGCGGGAATCCGCTCCTTCCTCAGCAATTTCCATGGTATCTCCGAGGACTGCCCCCATCGGGAAAAGAACGGCTGGACCGGTGATGCTGTGATTTCTGCCGGGTATGCGGTGTGCCAGTTTGATATGGCGGCGGCCTACCGAAAGTGGCTGGCAGATATTGCAGACAGCCAGAGAATCAACGGCCAGCTTCCCGGAATTGCGCCCACCGGCGGCTGGGGACACAACTGGGGCAGCGGCCCGGCCTGGGACTGTGCATTGTTCTTCCTGCCCTGGGAGCTGTATCTGGAAACGGGAGATACTTCCTGCTTTGATGTGGTCTATGAAGCGGCACAGCGGTATCTGGATTATGCCCGCTACTACCGCAAAGACGGACTGGTGTGCTACGGATTGTCCGATTGGTGCCCGCCGGACCTGCCGGACTTAAAGCTGATGGATAACCGCCTATCTGATTCCTGCTACTACTATGCCATGCAGATGATCATGGCAAAGATGGCACTGCTGGCAGGGGAAGCGGGAAAGGCGGATGCCTACCGCCGTGAGGCATTGGAAACCAGACGGGCCATTGCTGACCGGTATATTCAAGGCAGCAGCGTGGATAATGATGGGCAGGGCGCGTTGGCGGAAGTGCTGTATTTCTCCATTGTGGAAGGGGAGCAGGCACAGAAAATTGCCGCCCGGCTGGCACGCACCGTAGAGGCAGAACACTATCAGTTCCGCGTGGGCATTCTCGGCATGAAGGCCCTGCTCAATGCACTGTCAAAGTACGGCTACACCGATGTTGCGTACAGAATGGTCAACCGGGAGGACTATCCCTCCTACGGCTATTGGAAAGCGCTGGGGGCGACCACATTCTGGGAATGCTGGGAAAATACCAGCTTTGGCTCCCAGAATCATCACATGTATGCTGATGTGCTGAACTGGATGTTCCGCAATATTGGCGGATTGCAAAATGCCGGCATTGCCTATGACAAATGTGTGCTGCGCCCCTACTTCTTCCGGGAGAAATGCAGTGCAGAGGTAGAAACAGAAACACCGCGGGGCAAAATTCGCTTTGCCTGGAAAAAAGAGGGCACCCGCTTCACTGCGGAAATCCTCCTGCCGGAAGGCACTGAGGCGGTTTTGGAGCTTCCCGGACGAGCAGCCATCCGAGTGGAGAACGGTGATATGGAAATCCGCCTGTGACACATTACATGATGATGCGGTAAGAAAACCCATAGATCAATGGGGATAGGTGAAAAGGGCGCACGCCACATTTTCCGTGGCGTGCGTCCTTGCTTTTTATTTCTGTTTGCGCTTTACAAGCGCGTCATACCGCTTCTTCTGGGTCGCGCTTACGAGGGGAGAGGCCAGTATCCCGGCGAGTAAACCCAGAATCCATACATATTTCCAGCCCAGAAGCAATCCGGTCAAAATCATCACCGCGGCGGCGATCAGCCAGTATTTCGCCTGAAAACGACCATTGGCCTTGCCCAATTCCTTGAGAATATCCACGCCGTCGGAAACTTTCGGCGCGTTTTCAATAAATTCTGCGGCGCCGGAGGTGCCGGGGCAGGCGCGGAAATCGTCGCAGCATTCTTTTGCCGCTTTTGCGTAGCTTGCATCGGAGAGAATTTTCTCCACAGCCTGAAAAATCCCCACCGCCGAATCATCGGAAAGGGGAATGCCTGCCCCCATTTCGGCGGCCCGCCGTGCCACCGCCTGCTGCTCGCCGGTCTGGGGGTAGAGCACCATGGGTGTTGCCATGTACAGGCTTTCGGAAACGCTGTTCATGCCGCAGTGGGTGATAAAAACATCCGCCCTGGCGAGAATTTCCAGCTGATTGACAGAAGGAAACACCTGAATATTGTCTGGCAAATTTCCAAAATCCTCCCGGTTCACCGCATTTCCGCAGGAGATGACCACATCCAGGTCTTTCTCTTTCAGCGCCTGGATGCACTTGCTGTAAAAATCGGGCCGGTCATTGATGACGGTGCCCATGGAAATGTAGACCAGGGGGCGGGCTTTCTTCTTGTCGGGCAGGGCGTCGGAAAAGACCGACGGGCCTGCGAAGATATAGTGGTCGGAAAAGCTCTCCGCAAAGGGCTGAAACCGGCGGGAGGTATAGACGACGGAATCGGTCTGGTTGTCGCTCTGCACCAGGGTCAGGGCGTTTTTGACATGATAGCCGTAGGGTTCCAGGGTTTTCAGCGCTTTGGAGATTTTCGGCAGGCCGAAAATCAGACCCGCGATTTCCTTTGGGGAGTGCTTCATATACTGGGACGACATCTGGTTAAAGGCGAAGGTGCTGGTGGAAACCACCATGGGCACGCCATGCTTCCAGGCACTCAGCTTCCCCCAGAAGCAGACCGAGTCGGTGTAAACAACATCCGGCTGGAAAGCGCGAAACTCCTCCTCCAGAAAATCGTCCATGCGGAGGGTGATGCGAATATCCTGAATGGTCATTTCCGTGGTGGAAACACTTTTCAGCCCCTTTTCCTCCTGCTCCGTCAGCTCCGGCAGGAAGGAATCGCAGGAGATAAATTCCGCGCCGGTGGATTTGATTTTTTCTTCAAATTCGGAAAAAGAGTAGAACCGGACGGCATTTCCGCGCCGTACCAGTTCCGCCGCCACGGGGAGCATGGGATTGGTGTGCCCGTGGGCGGGAATGCAGAAAAAGGCGATTTTCTTCATTTCTCCCCATCCTCCCCATCCTCCCCATCCTCCTCATCCTGGAATGCCACGCTGAACAGTTCCGCGAATGCCCCCTTGGGCGGAATGGCGATGCCGCGATTTTTGTCGCCCAGCAGAAGCAGGGTGTCCCCCGGCTTGATGCCAAACACTTCCCGTGCCTGCTTGGGAATCACGATTTGCCCCTTTTCACCCACGGTAGCCGTCCAGGCGAATTTTCCTTCCGGTGCTTTCATTTGCGCTCACCTCGCAAGTATGATTTGTATAACTAATCATACCTTGCTTCGATAAAAAAGTCAATGGGCTACGCATTTTTTAGTTGGCATTTGCGGGATGGGTTTACGGCAGCCAGAAGAAAATATCCAATGCCGTTAAAAAGCTGTCGGCAAATTTCGGACTGAGAATGCAAAGCTTGATGATGCTGCCAAGTATCATCAAAATGCTGGCAACGCAGATAAGAAGCCCCGGGATGCCGTCCGGCTTTTGAAATACAAAGATTTCCAGGATGAATGTCAGCAAGCCTGCAAGCAGAATTGCGCCGTATAAAAATAATTTCTTCTTTTTGCTCATTTTCCTTTCCTCCTGTTGTTTCTTCCGCGGTCATGCCGCGCCGCAACATGGCAAAACCATCACAAGACCATTTTACCTTAGCCTGCAAGGGGAATCAAGTCTGAATAATTGTGCCGCCGGGAGCAAAGAAAATGCTTTCTTTGCCGTGGCGGATATGGTAGAATGAGGGCAAAAGGGAGGTACAGGCATGGGACATGATATGAACAGCTTACCGCCTTGGGAATTTCTGCTCAAGCGGATACTCTGGACGCAGATAGGTGAGATGCACGATAAGAGAATATTGGATTTTGGCAGCGGCATTGGTGTTACCGCAAATTACTATGCCGCAAAAAATGATGTGGTTGCAGTGGAGCCTTCCGAAGAAAGTGCTTTGCAGCGGTGGGATGATTATTCTTATCGACAGATTGTAGGCAGTACGGGTGCACTTCAGACCATGGAAGATGAATCTTTCGATGTGATATTCTGTCACAATGTGCTGGAATACGCGTCAGACCGGGAAGAAATTCTGCGTGAATTTCATCGCCTGCTGAAACCGCAGGGTATTGTTTCTCTTGTAAAGCACAACCGTCCCGGCAGAGTGATGCAGATGGTGGTTTTGCTCAATGAGTTTGAAAAGGCGGATGCTTTGCTGAGCGGGGAGGATGGTTACGCCGCAGCCTATGGTACAATCCATTACTATGAGGATGCGGAAATAAACAAATGGTGTGAGGGCTTGCGTATTCAGAAAACCTTCGGCATACGCACTTTTTGGGATTTACAGCAAAATCAGGAATGCCACAAAGATTCTGCGTGGCAGGAAAAGATGATTGAAGCAGAATTGAGCGTATCGCAAATAGAACCTTATCGGGATATTGCGTTCTTTCACCATTTGATTCTTGAAAAGGAGTAGGCTATGAGGAAAGTAATTCTGCTCTTTCTGGCAGTGATGCTGCTCACCGCCTGTGGGCAAACGACGGAAAATGTGCAGGCGGCGTTTGTGAGCATTACGGCGAAAGAGGCTAAGGAAATGATGGATACCGAGGACGGCTTTGTTATCCTTGATGTGCGCACCCGGGAGGAATATGACACGGGCCATATCCCGGGTAGCGTGCTGATTCCCAATACGGAGATTGAAGCGCAGGCGGAAAAGGCGCTTCCTGACAAGGGACAGTTGATTCTTGTTTACTGCCGCAGCGGGCGGCGGAGCAAGCTGGCGGCGCAGATTCTGGCGGATTTGGGATATACCAATGTGAAGGAATTCGGCGGTATCATTGACTGGCCCTATGAGGTGACGAAATGAAAAAGGTTAGAATCACAGTGGTGCGGAAAGCCTGCTATCCCGACCTCATGGAGCAATACGAAAACCCAATGGAGCACGCCTGCGATGTGCAGCAGGGGCAGGTTTGGATTGCCAACGGCTGGCAGAAGCCGGAGAGGCTGTGCGACAGCGCGTGGGAGAGTATGTCCCCTTTCGTGATGACCCTGGCCCACGGCGGCGGGGATTTTTATGACGGCTGGATGAAAAATCCCAGGTCCGCCATGATTTCCTGCAACGACGGCTTCCGCCCGGTGAGTTTTTACATCGAAGCGCTGGATGAGGACGCGGAGTAAATGAAGCAGAATATTTCCTACAAAATCATCCGCAGCAGCCGCAAAACCATTGCCATCCAGATTTGCCCGGATGGGCAGGTGGTGGTGCGCTGTCCTCGGCGGATGAAAAACGAGGCCATCCAGGCATTTGTGGAGAGCAAGTCCGGATGGATTGAGAAACATCTGGAAAAATGCGCGCCGGAGCTGCCGCCCTTTACGGAGGAAGAAATCCGGAGCCTGAAACAGCGGGCAATGGAAATTATTCCACAGCGGGTGGCGCACTTTGCGCCGCTGGTGGGGGTAAGCTACGGCGGCATCACCATCCGCAGCCAGCGCACCCGCTGGGGCAGCTGCAGCAGCAAGGGAAACCTGAATTTCAACTGCCTGCTTGTGCTGACTCCGCCCCAGGTGCTGGACTATGTGGTTGTCCACGAGCTGTGCCACCGCAGGGAAATGAACCACTCCCCCAAATTCTGGGCAGAGGTGGAGCGAATTCTGCCGGGCTACAAAGCAAGGCAAAAATGGCTGAAAGAGAATGGACAGACGCTGATTTCCCGGCTGGGATGAGTTTTCAACACGGTGGCAAGTTTGCTGTATGCAATTGTGATTGCATTTTTAGAAAATGGATAGTATAATAGAAAAAAGGAGGGACAGACATGGTTTATTCGATTGAAGAAATTAAAAAAATTATGAAACCAATTGCACAGCGATATGGCCTGCCTGCGGTTTATCTGTTCGGCTCCTACGCCAGGGGGGAAGCTCGGGAAGACAGTGATTTGGACTTCCTTGTGGATACCACCGGCACGGAATTAACATCGCTATTAAAACTGGGCGTGCTGTACTGTGACCTGGAAGAAGCGTTTGGGAAAAAGATTGACCTTGTGACGGTTCGTTCGATTATGCAGGAACCGGGAATGCCCAGTGATGAGGATTTCCGAAAAGCTGTCATGGCAGAAAGGGTTATGCTGTATGATGTCGCCTGATTTACAAAGAATCAAACATATCCGGGATTATTGCGTCGCGATTGCCAACACGATTGCCCGGTACGGTGCTTCCTTTGAGGTGTACGCCAAGGATGCGGATTACCAGCGCTCTGTCAGCTTTTCTATTTTGCAGATTGGGGAATTGAGTGGCGGTTTATCTCAGGAGTACCGCGCGGAGACTGCCGATAAAATTCAGTGGGGACCGATGAAAGCAATGCGTAATTTGGTGGCTCACAATTATGGCAAAATGGATCAGCAGATTATTTGGGAAACCGCTACGGTGGATGTCCCTGCCCTGCTTCGATTCTGCGAAGAACAGTTAAGCGGCCATGAGTAAAATATGTGTAGCCCTGCGTTTGCAGGGCTGCCTTTGTATTCTGATGTGTATCTCAAACATGGTTCATTTCAGAAATACACAAGTAAAGGAGAGCGGCTATGCGCATTATCATTTCACCGGCGAAGAAGATGAAGGTGGACACGGACAGCTTTCCGGTTCGGGATTTGCCGGCGTTTCTCGCCAAAACGGAGCAGATTCTATCGCGGCTGGGGGAAATGTCATCGGCCGAGCTGAAAGTGCTCTGGAAGTGCAATGACCAGATTGCGGCGCTGAATGTGCAGCGCCTGCGGGACATGGATTTGAAACGCCATCTGACCCCGGCGATTCTTGCCTATGAGGGCATTCAGTACCGCTATATGGCGCCGGGGGTGTTCACGGAGCAGGAGCTTGCTTATGTGCAGGAACATCTGCGGATTTTATCCGGGTTTTATGGGATTCTCCGCCCCTTTGATGGCGTGACCCCTTACCGGCTGGAAATGCAGGCGAAGCTGCCCGTGGGGGAAGCGAAAGACCTTTACGCATTCTGGGGGGGCAGTCTTGCCCGGCAGCTTTTCAGCGAAACAAACTGTATCATCAATCTGGCATCCAAAGAATACAGCCGAAGCATAACCGACCATTTGCCCCGGGACGCACAGTTTATCACCTGCGCCTTCTGCCAGCACAAAGGCGGCAAGCTGGTGGAAAAGGGAACCCTGTGCAAAATGGCCCGGGGAGAGATGGTGCGCTATATGGCCCAGAATCAAATCACCCATCCGGAACAAATCAAGGCGTTTGACGGGCTGGGCTATCGGTTTTCCCCGGCGGATTCCGATGCAAAGACTTATACATTTATCAAGGAGGATATCTAATATGTTTGAAAAAGGTATGAAAGCCCCGGAATTTACATTGCCGGACAAGGACGGCAATTTTGTCAGTCTGTCCGATTTTCTGGGCAAAAAAGTGGTGCTTTATTTCTATCCCAAGGATAACACGCCGGGCTGCACCCGGCAGGCCTGCGCCTTTGCTGCCAGCTATGAAGGCTTCAAGGCAAATAATGTGGTGGTCATTGGTGTCAGTAAGGATTCTGCGGCAAGCCACCAGAAGTTCGCAGCCAAGTACGACCTGCCCTTTGTGCTCCTGTCCGACCCGGATTTGCAGGTAATTCAGGCCTATGGCGTGTGGCAGGAGAAGAAGCTCTACGGCAAGGTCAGCATGGGCGTGGTGCGCTCCACCTATCTCATCGACGAGCAGGGCAATATCGAAAAGGTCATGCCCAAGGTGAAGCCCGATACCAACGCGGCGGAGATTCTGGAGTATTTGCAGGGCTAAGAATAGGAAAAGACATGCATAAGCGATAAGGGCCTGTTGCAGTATTTTGCAACAGGCCCTTTCAAAATGCTATCTGTTTTGAAGTGTATTTTGTTGTGTACGCCATTGGTCGTGCGCAGCGATATAGTCAATCACCATGGCAGGAGAGATGGAGCGATTGCGGAATTGCACATGTGCCTTTGCGTAATCGCCGGTTTCGTAATTTACTTTGTGGGTGCTTTCGTGAAAAAGCGTAATTTTTGGAAATTGCAAGTGCAAGTTGGACACCCGCATGAATAAAAATTGTTCGGCGTAAGCCGGACTTGACTGCCATACAGCGAGCACGGCTGGCGCTGTCAAGGATGCCGCAGGCAAGGCGTAGCCGGTGCCTTGACAGGGT
>JBGVGH010000028.1:0-15242 GCA_045121575.1 Faecousia sp. | reverse complement strand
TGGAAAAAGCTTTCCAAATGTAAAAAATGCAACCCATTGTAGGGCAAGGTCTTGACCTTGCCGCCTGTTGCCGAAAAGTGCATTGTAGGGACACCCCTCCCGGGGTGTCCGCTGATGGCTGGGTTTCGGGCGCCCGGGGACGGGCGCCCCTACTGACAACTGATAACAAAAAAACCTCATGCCGAAGCATGAGGTTTTTTGGGATTTCTTACTTGGACAGGTAGGCGTCGATGGCGGCGGCGCCCTTCTTGCCGGCACCCATGGCCAGGATGACGGTGGCAGCGCCGGTAACCGCGTCACCGCCGGCAAACACGCCGTCGCGGGTGGTCATCTCGTTCTCGTTGACGATGAGGCAGCCCTTGCGGTTGGTGTCCAGACCGGGGGTGGTGGAGCGAATCAGGGGGTTGGGGCTGGTGCCCAGAGCCATAATCACGGTGTCCACATCCAGCACAAACTCGCTGCCGGGCACTTCCACGGGACGGCGGCGGCCGGAGGCGTCCGGCTCACCCAGCTCCATGCGGATGCACTTGATGCCGCAGACACGGCCGTTTTCGTCGCCCAGAATCTCCACGGGGTTGCAGAGGGTCTTCAGCTCGATGCCCTCCTCCTTGGCGTGGTGCAGCTCCTCCAGACGGGCGGGCATTTCCGCCTCGCCGCGGCGGTAGACGATGTACACATGCTCCGCGCCCAGACGCATGGCGCATCTTGCGCCGTCCATGGCCACATTGCCGCCGCCCACCACGGCCACCGCCTTGGAGCGGATGACGGGGGTGTCGGAATTTTCGTCATAGGCCTTCATCAGGTTGGTACGGGTCAGGTATTCGTTGGCGGACATGACGCCCTTGAGGGCTTCGCCGGGGATATTCATAAACATGGGCAGGCCTGCGCCGGAGCCGACGAACACGGCCTTATAGCCCATTTCAAACAGCTCGTCGATGGTCAGAACACGGCCGATGACCATGTTGGTCATCACTTCCACGCCCTGAGCCTCCAGCTTGGTGATTTCGTTTGCCACGATGGACTTGGGAAGACGGAACTCGGGAATGCCGTAGACCAGCACGCCGCCGGCGGTGTGCAGCGCCTCGAACATGGTGACCTGATAGCCCTTCTTGGCCAGGTCGCTGGCGCAGGTCATGCCGGCAGGGCCGGAGCCGACCACGGCTACCTTGATGCCGTTGCTTTCCGGCTTTTCGGGCATGGCGTTGACATTTTCACGGTACCAGTCAGCCACGAACCGCTCCAGGCGGCCGATGGCCACGGCTTCGCCCTTGATGCCCCGGACGCACTTGCTTTCGCACTGGCTCTCCTGGGGGCAGACACGGCCGGACAGGGCCGGCAGGGCGTTGGTGGAGGTGATGATTTCATAGGCGGCCTTGAAGTCGCCCTCCTGCACCTTCTTGATAAATTCGGGGATGCGCACATTGACGGGGCAGCCCTCCACGCACTTGGGGTTCTTGCAGCCCAGGCAGCGGTTGGCTTCCTCAATGGCCATTTCGGGGGTATAGCCCAGGGCAACCTCCTTAAAATTGCGGGCACGAACCTTGGGGTCCTGCTCCGGCATGGGGGTTTTCACCAAAGTCATATTTGCCATTTTGCGCTTCCTCCTTACTGAATCATGGCCTTGCCCATGGCATCCATGCGGCAGATGTGGGTTTCCTTGACCTCGGCTTCCCGCTCCCGGTAGGTGGTGTTGCGGCTCATCAGCTCCGCAAAGTCCACCAGGTGGCCGTCGAACTCAGGGCCGTCCACGCAGGCAAATTTGGTTTCGCCGCCCACGGTAACCCGGCAGCCGCCGCACATACCGGTGCCGTCCACCATGATGGGGTTCAGGGACACGGAGGTGTGGGTGCCGAAGGGCTTGGTGGTGAGGGCGACAAACTTCATCATGGGCACGGGGCCGATGGCCAGCACCTCGTCAAACTGCTCGCCAGATTCCAGCAGCTCCTTCAGGGGCTGGGTCACCAGGCCGTGGCGGCCGTAGGAGCCGTCGTCAGTCATGAGGATGAAGCGGTCGGCGCAGGACTTGAATTCCTCTTCCAGAATCACAATGTCCTTGCTGCGGAAGCCAACGATGACGGTCACTTCCGCGCCGGCTTCCTTAAAAGCCCGGGCAGAGGGCAGGGCGATGGCGCAGCCCACGCCGCCGCCAACCACACAGACCTTCTTCTTGCCCTCCACGGGGGTGGGCTTGCCCAGAGGGCCGACGAAATCCCGGATATAGTCGCCCTCGTTCAGCTTGCCCAGGGCGATGGTGGACAGGCCCACCTTCTGGAAGATGATGGACACGGTGCCCTTTTCCCGGTCATAACCGGCGATGGTCAGGGGGACGCGCTCGCCCATTTCATCGATGCGGAAAATGATAAACTGACCGGCTCTGGCCTTTTTGGCCACGAAGGGAGCTTCGATTTCCATCATGGTGACGGAATCGTTCAGCTCCTTCTTGGAAACGATTTTGAACATGATTGTATTTCCTTCCTTGTGGTGAATTTTTACAAATCAAGGGGTTTTTTCGTAAACATATCCATTATAAGGGGTAATTTCCTATTTGTCAAACATAAATAGATATTTTCTTACGGAATTATGGAAAGAATTAGGAATGAGGAGTTAGGAATGAGGAGTTAGGAATGAAATTCGTAGGGGCGGATATTATCCGCCCAAAAACGAAAACCCATTGTAGGGCAAGGTCTTGACCTTGCCGCTCAGGGGAAAAGGTTTTGTCATTTAAGAGCGAGCCGAAGGCGAGTCGAAGAATCTCTGCCTTTCCCCATGAGATCCTTCGACTTCGCTTACGCTTCGCTCAGGATGACATGGGAGGTGGGCCTTTATCCGCTTTCGCGGATGGCATTTCCACTGGAAATGCCCGGGCGGATATTATCCGCCCAAAAACGAAAACTCATTGTAGGGCAAGGGCATGCCCTTGCCGCTCAGGGGGAAAGGTTTTGTCATTTAAGAGCGAGCCGAAGGCGAGTCGAAGAATCTTCGCTTTTTCACTATGAGATCCTTCGACTTCGCTTACGCTCCGCTCAGGATGACATGGGAGGTGGGCCTTTATCCGCTTTCACGGATGGCATTTCCGGTGGGAATGCCCGGGCGGATATTATCCGCCCAAAAACGAAAACCCATTGTAGGGCAAGGGCATGCCCTTGCCGCTCAGGGGGAAAGGTTTTGTCATTTAAGAGCGAGCCGAAGGCGAGTCGAAGAATCTTCGCTTTTCCACTATGAGATCCTTCGACTTCGCTTACGCTTCGCTCAGGATGACATGGGAGGTGGGCCTTTATCCGCTTTCGCGGATGGCATTTCCGCTGGAAATGCCCGGCGAGGGCGGTGCGCCCGCAGGGAATTGGCATGATTATGATTGCCGGGGGCAATCATACAAATAAAATACCCTGCTCACGCCCTAGATTGCGCATATTTTGTTCGTTGCGGCGGGAGGGTTATGCCCCTCCCCTACGGAGATTATGGGGGTGCGGGCGACATGTATGCCGCCCCTACTGCTTTCATTCTTTCCTCTCATCCCTGTTTTCTGTGGATAAACAGGCTAAATTTTATAAATCACGGTTTACATAACATAAACAAACCCTCTTTCCACCTGCGAAAAACAAAAATTTCTCCACAGGCGTTTCAATACCTGTGGAGAAAAAAACGGATTCAGGGCCATCCATGGCAGGGATTCCTTGTTCGATACGAAAAATTCTCCACAGATGTTTAAACATCTGTGGAGAAAAATTCGTTTTTGGGAAAGGCTTATTTCTTTGCCAGCAGGTCCCGGATTTCGGTGAGCAGCACTTCCTCCTTGGAGGGGGCGGGCGGTGCAGGGGGCGCAGGGGGCGCGGCCTCCTCCTCCCGGCTCAGGGCGTCGGCCAGGCGGTTCATGGCCTTGACGATGAAAAATACCACAAATGCCAGGATAAAGAAGTTGATGACGGCGGAAATGAAGTTGCCGTAGGTCAGATAATTGCACACTTCCCGCACCACTTCCTCGCCGTTTTCATTGAGGACGGTTTCGTAGGTCGGCTCCACCCAGGGCATCCGGGGCAGGGCCAGCTTCGCGTCGGAAAAGTCCGCGCCGCCCAGGAAAATGTTGACGATGGGCATGATGAGGTCATTGGTCATGCTCTTGGTGATGGTGCCGAAGGCACTGCCGATGATGGTGCCGACGGCCAGCGCCATGGCGTTTCCCTTGATGGCAAATTTCTTGAATTCTTCCCACAGGCTAGGCTTTCCATTCTTCTTGGACATGGTAATTTTCTCTCTCTTTCTTCTTTATTTTTAGGGGCTGCGTGGTTATCGGATGGTGTGGAAAAGGCGGGGCGATTTGGAATCGTCCTCAAACCGCCCCTACTGGGGGAGCCGGTTTTCGATAACACGGCAAGGGCATGCCCTTGCCCTACAATGGTTTTTGGGGCGCAATCGGTAAACACCGTAGGGGCGGATATTATCCGCCCGGGCATTTCCAAAGGAAATGCCATCCGCAAAGCGGATAAATCCCGTTCTTTATTGTCATCCTGAGCGGAGCGTCAGCGAAGTCGAAGGATCTCAGGGAGAAAGGGAGAGATTCTTCGACTCGCCTCCGGCTCGCTCAGAATGACAAAATACAGGCGGATAAAGGATTCGGGGGCGGGCCGGCTCTATGCCGATACTGACAACTGACCCCTGTCAACTGAAATTTACTTCTTTTCCAGGATTTCCAGGCCGCCCAGGTACTTGCGCAGGCATTCGGGGATGACGATGGAGCCGTCAGCCCGCTGGTTCTGCTCCACCAGAGCGGGGAAAATCCGGCTGGTTGCCAGGCCGGAGCCGTTGAGGGTGTGCAGGAACTCAATCTTGCCGCTGCCCTCCCGGCGGAAGCGCATATTGCCCCGGCGCGCCTGGTAATCCCGGGCGTTGCTGACGGAGGAAACTTCCTTATAGCCGTTCATGGAGGGAATGAGGATTTCAATGTCATAGGTGCGGGCCATGGAGGCGGAGCAGTCGCCGGCAGCCAGCTTGACGGTGCGGAAGTGGAAGCCCAGACCCTCCACCAGCTTCTCTGCCTTGGTCACCAGCTCCTCGAAAGCGGCGTCGCTGTCCTCAGGGCGGGTGAACTGGAACATCTCTACCTTATTAAACTGGTGGCCACGCACCATGCCCCGCTCGTCAGCCCGGTGGGAACCGGCCTCCCGGCGGAAGCAGGGGGTATAGGCGAAGAATTTCTTGGGCAGGTCCGCCTCGGTGAGGATTTCGTCCCGGTAAATGGAGGCCAGGGCCGCCTCGGCGGTGGGCAGCATATAGTGAACCCGGTCGTCGGTGGGGTTGGCGATTTTATAAACTTCGTCGGCAAACTTGGGGAACTGGCCGGCGGTTTCGCCGCACTGGTACTCCAGCATGTGGGGCGGCAGGATGAACTCGTAGCCGTCGGCGATGTGGGTGTCGATGAAGTAGTTCAGCAGTGCCCACTCCAGCCGGGCGCCCATGCCGGTGTACATCCAGTTGCCGGCACCGGCCAGCTTGACGCCCCGCTCGTAGTCGATGAGACCCAGACCCTCGCACAAATCCACATGGTGCTTCGGCTCAAAGTCAAAGTCCGGCTTCTTGCCCACATAGCGCAGGGGCTGGTTGTTTTCCTTGCCGCCGGGAAGCAGGTCGTCGTCGGGCAGGTTGGGCAGAGCCAGCATGGCGGTGCGGAACTGCTCGGACAGCACCTTCAGCTCCTTGGCTTCCTCCTCCATAGCCTCATCCAGGGCCACGGACTCGGCGGAGTTGGCCAGAATCTGCTTTTCAATGGCGGAGGTGTCCTCGCCCCGCTTTTCAGCGGCCTTTTTCTGGCCGAACAGCTTGCCGTTTTCCTTGCTCAGACGGTTTTTCTGGGCGGTCTGGCCTTCCGTGGAGGTTTTCAGTGCCCGGATTTTGCCCTCCAGCACCAGAATTTCGTCCACAATGGCGTCGCAGTCCACTTCCTTGGCCCGCAGGCCAGCCTTCACGGCGTCGGGATTTTCCTTGATTTTCTTAATATCCAGCATGGTAATTACCTCTTAAATATAGTTTATTCGTTGACGCAGGGGTCAGCGGGCATGACGATGGCGAAAATGATATAGGCCAGCAAACCGCTGCCGACCAGCAGGGAAAACAGCACCAGACCCAGCCGCACCAGGGTGGAATCGATACCGAAATACTTGGCGATGCCGCCGCAGACGCCGCAGATTTTCTTGTCGGTGCTGCTCTTGTAAAGTTTCTTCTCCATGTTTTTTCTCCTCTGTGATAACCTTATTTCTTCACTTTCATCAGGGCAGAGAGCAGGTTTTCCAAATCCTCCGGGCCGTAGAATTCCAGCTCGAATTTGCCCTTGCGTTTGCCGTTGATGATTTTGACGCCCCGGCCAAGGTGCTTGCTCAGGGATTTTTCGCACTCCCCGATGTAGTCAATTTTCAGGGGTATCATGGGAATTTCCCGGTTTTCCCGGGTCATATTCTTGCACAGCAGCTCCGCCTGCCGCACGGAAAGTCCCAGGGCGATGATTTTCTGGGCGGCTTGCTGCTGCTGTTTTTCCGTTTTCAGCACCAGAATGGCCCGGGCATGACCGGCGGTCAGCTCTCCGGCCCGGACTTTTTCCAGAACTGCGGGGCAGAGATTCAGCAGCCGCAGGGCGTTGGTGACGGTGGGACGGGATTTGCCCACCCGACCGGCGGCCTCCTCCTGGGTCATGCCGTATTCTTCCATTAGGGTCTGATATCCCAGGGCTTCTTCCACCGGGTTCAGATTCTGCCGCTGCAGGTTTTCAATCAGGGCCAGCTCCATGGCTTTTTTGTCGTCGGCTTCCATGACCACCACGGGAACTTCCTGCAGATTTGCCATTCTGGCGGCACGCCAGCGGCGTTCGCCGGCGATAATCTGATAATAACCGCTGGCAGTTTCCCGGACGGTCAGGGGCTGAATGATGCCGTGCTGGGCGATGGATTCGCTCAGTGCCTGCAATTCTTCCTCGTCAAAATCCTGGCGGGGTTGATTGGGATTGGGCTCTACCTTGTGAATTGGAAGTAATTGGTAGGGGCTATTGTCGGGCGTATCGTCGTAATCGGACAGCAGGGCACCCAGTCCTCTGCCAAGACCTTTGCTAGACATTTGGGAACAGTCCTTTCCTTTTGTTAGAGTTTTTCCTTGATTTCCTGGGCCATTGCCCGGTAGGCAGCGGCGCCTTTGCTGGCTTTGTCGTAAGCGGTGACCGGCAGGCCGTGGCTGGGTGCCTCGGAGAGCCGGATATTTCTGGGGATAACGGTGGCAAAAACCTTGCCGGGGAAGTGACGCCGCACTTCTTGTGCCACCTGGGCGGAGAAATTGGTGCGGCCGTCAAACATGGTCAGCGCCACGGCGAAGATGTCCAGCTTGGGATTGGTGCGCTTTTTCACCATCCGCAGGGTGTTCATCAGGTCAGAAAGGCCTTCCAGTGCGTAATATTCGCACTGCACCGGAACCAGAATGCTGTCGGCAGCGGCCAGAGAGTTCAGCGTCAGCATTTCCAGCGAGGGGGGGCAGTCAATGAAAATCACATCGTAGCTGTCTTTGATAGGCTTCATCATATTCTCCAGCTGGTGCTCCCGCCCGTCAGTGTACAGCAGTTCTACTGCCGCACCGGCCAGGTTGGCACTGGAGGGCAGAACATCGCCGAAATCGGTGTGCTGGATGGCGTCTGTGATGGGTACATTATTAATAATCACATCATAGACGGAGTTTTTCGTCTTTCGCTTGTCGATGCCAAAGCCGGAAGTGGCGTTGGCCTGGGGGTCAAAATCGATGAGCAGCACCTTCAGACCCAGTTCGGTCAGAGCTGCGGTGAGATTGACGGCTGTGGTGGTTTTGCCCACGCCGCCCTTCTGGTTTACGACGGCAATGGTTTTTCCCATAGTCCGCCTCCTTTTTTCTTCTTTTTTTGGTGCCTATGTTTCACGTGAAACATGGGCGGAGCGTGTCGAAAATTGTTTCACGTGAAACATTTACGGCAGTTTCGAAACAATCTGGTAGGGGGTATTGTCCGCAAGCAGGTCGTTGAACCATTGCGGGGTCAGCTGAAACAGAACACAGACGCACAGAGCCAAAGCCAGCGCCAACACAATAATCAGCAGAACCAGCCAAAAAACCGTATATCGCAGGCGAAACACCTTGTCCGCCCACTTTTTCTGAGTGGATTGGTGTTTTGGACGCTTCTGGGTCGTCCGCCTTTCCCGGTTGGGAATTTGGATGGGGGTATCCGGCTTTACCGGCTGGGACTCCATCACTTCCAGACATTCGGGGCAAAAAACCTGGTTTTCCTCTGTGGGTTTGCCACAACGCAAGCAGGCCATGGTTACACCTCCTTTATAACATCCTATTGTACACTATTTTTCCCTTTCCGTAAAGAGGAAAAATGGAAAATGAGAACAAATTATGAAATTATCAAATGCCTATTGACAGTCAAGTAACCATGTGATATAATCCAATTATCTTAAAAGGAGGTGACAACATGACCTGGACCATCCCCGGAACCGTGCTGACCGCCCAGCGGGAGGACGCGGTATATGTGGAGCGGCAGTTCACATCCATGTTTCTCGGCGGGGGCATTGTGCTCAGCCAGGTTTCAGCCATCACCGGGCTGGAGCCCTACACCATTCAGAATTGGGTGAAGCGGGAATTTCTCCCCGCACCGGAGCAGAAGCGGTACAATCTGAACCAGCTGTGCCGTATCATTCTGATCAACATGCTGAAAAACGCCCTGCCCATGGAAAAAATCACCAGTTTAATTAGTTATGTAAACGGCCATCTGGATGACACATCCGACGATTTGATTGACGATGCCAAGCTCTATTTTCAGTTTGTCCGCCTGGCGGCCATGGCAAATCCCAATATTTCTCCTGAGAAATGGGATAATTTGCTGGATTCTGCCCTGGCAGATTGCAAAGAGCCTGTCCCCGGCGCCAAAGAGCGTGTCCGTACAGTGCTAAACATTATGTTAACTGCATGGTTCGCAGCCCAGCTTCGGCAGAAGGCCGAAATCATGCTGCAAACCCTGTAAGGATACAATATTATAATAAGGAGAATTGTGATGGAACAAAACGGAACCTACTCCTGGGTGCCCAATAACGGCCCTCAGAAGCCCCAAAAGCCCGTAAACGGGAAAAAAGTCACGAAGCTGGTGCTGATTGGACTGCTGGCTCTGGTTGTAGTGGTCGGTGCGCTGACCAGCTTTTACACCATTGACGACAAGCAGCAGGGCGTGGTGACCACCTTCGGTCAGGTCACGGATGTGGTGGAGCCCGGACTGCATTTCAAGGCGCCCTTCGGCATCCAGCAGGTGGAAAAGGTGGATGTGAATGTGTACCAGAAGATTTCCCTGGGCTACACCACCGATAAATACGGCAACAGTGATTATAATCTGGACGAAAGCTCCATGATTACCGGCGATTACAACATCGTCAATGTGGATTTCCTGGTGGAATACAAGATTTCCGACCCGGTGCAGTACCTGTATTCCTCCGATGACCCCCAGATGATTCTGAAAAACCTGATTCAGAGCCAGGTGCGAAATGTGGTTGGCTCTTCTACGGTGGATGCGGTGCTGACCTCCGGCAAGCAGAGCATTCAGGCCCAGGTCAAGGAGCTGGTGGCGCAGATTCTGTCCCAGTATGACATCGGCCTGACCCTCATCGAAGTCCGCATTCAGGATGCCGAACCCCCCACGCAGGAGGTTATCGAGGCATTTAAGGCGGTGGAAACCGCAAAGCAGAACGCGGAAGCGGTGGTTAACCAGGCAAAAGCCTATGAAAACGCCAAAATCCCCAGCGCTCAGGCCGAGGCGGATAAGCTGCTGCAGAATGCGGAATACCTGAAGCAGAAGCGCATCAATGAGGCCGCTGAGGCGGTCGCCATGTTCAATGCCATGTACGAGCAGTACCGCCTGAACCCTGAAATCACCAAGGCCCGGATGTATTACGAAGCCATTTCCGAGATACTCCCCGGCGTGAAGGTCTACATCAACACCGGCGACGGCAGCTCTGTGGATATGCTGCTGCCTCTGGAATCCCTGGTGGGAGGTAATTAACCATGAAAAAAACTGTTATCATCGGCGTTGCCGTTCTTCTGCTCCTGATTGTGGGGCTGAACTCTGTCTATACCGTGCGGGAAAATGAGTACGCCTGCACCTTCCGGTTCTCGGAAATCGTCAATACCGAGAGCCGGGCCGGCCTGCATTTCAAGATTCCTTTCCTGGATTCTGTGAAATATTTCACCAAAGCCACCCAGTTTTATGACATTCCGCCCTCTGATGTGACCACTTTGGATAAGCAGAACATGACGGTGGACTGCTATGTGCTGTGGTCCATCAATGACCCCCAGAAGTTCTACCGCGCCCTGGGCACCAAGAGCGTTGCCGAGGACCGGCTGGACGGCATCACTTATTCCGTCCTGAAAAACACCATGGGTAATCTGAAGCAGTCGGATATTATCAACGAAAATCCCGGCGGCGAGCGGAACGAAATTTATGAATCCATCGCCACCACTGTCAACGAGCAGGTGAAGGCCTACGGCATTACCGTGGAAGATGTGAAAATCAAGCGGTTTGACCTGCCGGACAGCAACCAGAACGCGGTGTACACCCGTATGATTTCCGAGCGGAACCAGATGGCGGAGAAGTTCACCGCCGACGGCAATTACGAGGCTTCCATCATCCGCAACAATGTGGATAAGCAGGTGAACATCCTGATTTCCAACGCCAAGGCCCAGGCGGCTCAGCTGGAGGCGGACGGCGAGGCGGCCTACATGAAGATGCTGGCCGATGCCTATGACAGCCAGGATAAGAAGGATTTCTACCAGTTCATCCTGGCGCTGGACGCCCTGAAGGCCAGCCTGAACGGCGAAAATAAGACCGTCATTCTGGATAAGGATTCCGATTTGGCCCAGATTCTGATGGGCGCAGGCGGCTAAAAAAGCAAAAATGTTTCACATGAAACATTTCTGATTTCATAGGAAAATCCCTGGATTTCTCCAGGGATTTTTCTTATTGTTTTTTGATGAAAAACGGAAATTATTTCAGCAGGCTGTGGCTCATTTCCAGCAGCTGCCGCACATTCAAATGCTGGGGGCAGGCCAGCACGCACTTGCCGCAGCCAAGGCAGGAATCGGCCTGAGTTTCCAGGGCGGCATAGTCGGATTTGGGATTGCCCTCTCCGGCGTGAAGCTGGTTAATCTGGGCAAAAACCGTGGAGATGGGGATGCCAGCGGGGCACTGCTCCTCGCAATAGCGGCAGGCGGTGCAGGGAATGCGGGTGCGGCTCTGGTAGATGGTTTTCACCTGCTGCACCAGTGCCTGCTCCTGCTGGGACAGGGGCTGGAAATCTTCCATGAAGGAGAGGTTGTCCTCCATCTGTTCCATGGTGCTCATTCCGGAGAGCACCATGCACACATTTTCCAGTCCTGCCGCAAAGCGGATGGCGTAGCTGGCGGGGCTGCCGTCGGGCAACAGGGCCGCCGCCTCCGCCGGCAGATTGGCAAGAGAGCCGCCCTTCACCGGCTCCATCACCAGCACCGGCTTTCCGTGCCTGACGCACACCTCGTAGCACAGCCGGCTTTGCACCTTGGCATCGTCCCAGTCGGCGTAGTTCAGCTGCAGCTGCACCACCTCAATTTCCGGCCGGTCGGTGAGGATTTTGTCCAGAACTTCGGCGCTGTCGTGGAAGGAAATGCCCACATGGCGAATTCTTCCCAGGGCTTTTTGCTGCTGGGCGATGTCGTAGGCCCCCTCCTGCTGATAGCGCTCGTGGCGTTTGGCGTTCATGGCGTGCATCAGATAAAAGTCAAAATAGGACACGCCGCACTGCCGCAGCTGCTCCTCCAGCAGGGGCACAATGTCCGCTGCGGTGCTCCAGCAGCCGTCGGAGAGCTTGTTGGTCAGCACAAATTCCTCCCGGGAATGCCGGGCGGCCAGACAGTCCCGGATGGCGGTTTCGCTCTGTCCTTTTATGTAAGGATGGGCGGTGTCAAAATAGTTAAAGCCCCGGGACAAAAAGGCGTCCACCATGGCGCACACGGTTTTCTCGTCCACCGTCTCCCCAATCATGGGCAGGCGCATCATACCGAAGCCGAAATTCTTCTTGATTTCAGGAAAAGGATGCATAAAAATACCTCTTTCTATGGAAAATTGTTTTTAAAACTCATTCAGGCAGCCGGAGGAAAATATCCTCCTTTTTCATCTTTTCCCAGGAGAACTGGGAAGCAAGCTCCCGGGCGGAAACCGGCTCGAATTTCGTTATCAGGCCGCAGGAGCTGGCCAATATCCCGATGATTTCCTCCGGGTGGAAGCGCTGCCGCAGGGCGCCCAAATCCAGGTCTCCATCCCGCTTGCTCAGCCGCCGTCCGTCGGGGGCCAGCAGCAGGGGCACATGGCCGTATTGGGGGGAGGGGAAGCCGAACAACTCCTGCAAATACATCTGCCGGGGGGCAGAGCCCAGCAGGTCTACGCCTCGCACCACCTCTGTCACCCCCGCCAGACCGTCATCCACGGTGACAGCGAGCTGGTAGACATAACATCCGTCCGCCCGGCGCACCACAAAGTCGCCGCAGTCACGGAGCAGATTTTCCCGGTAGGGGCCTTGCAAAAGGTCTGTAAACTCCCAAAATTCATCCGGCACACACACCCGCCAGGCGGGATTTCGCCCGAAGGCGGCCATTTGCGCGCTTGTCAGGTGGCGGCAGGTGCCGGGGTAGACATAGGTGCCGTCAGAGCGGTGGGGGGCGTTGACGCTGTGGAGCTGGCTGCGGGTGCAGTAGCAGGGGTAGAGCAGATTCTTTTCCCGGAGCATTTCAAAATAGCGGTCATAAATGTCGCTGCGGCCGCTCTGGGCTGGCTGCTCCCAGTCCCAGGAAAGCCCCAGCCAGCGCAGGTCATCCCGCAGCGTTTCGGCATAGGCATCGCTGGTGCGCTGGGTGTCCAGATCCTCCATCCGCAGCACGATGGCGCCGCCCCGGCTTTTGACCGACAGCCAGGCAATGAGAAAGGCAAATACATTGCCCAGGTGCATTCGCCCCGATGGGGTGGGGGCGAAGCGGCCGATGGGTGTTTTTTCCATTGCCGCACCTCCTTTTCCCTTATTTTATACCAAAAGGGGGAAGGTGTAAAGTGTTTTTCCGCAGGGGCGAGTTGTAGTCGTCCGTAATATGTTACCCATTACATTGTAGGGTGGGGTCTTGACCCCACCGCTACGCTTCGATGTTATGATTACGCATGGCATCATAATAATGCCAATTCCCTGTGGGCGCACCGGCTCGACGAGTGGTATCAAAATATTTTAACACAGCAAAAAAGCAGGCCAATCGGCGGGGTCAAGACCCCGCCCTACAATAAAAGTGTATGCGGATTGACACCAGCGGGCGGCATAGAGCCGGCCCGACGGATTCAATTTAGAATTCATAATTCTGAATTTCGGTAAAAAATGCCGGGGCGACGGTTTGTCGCCCCGGCGGGGAATATGAAATCAGGAGTTCAGCGCGCGGAAACTGGCATAAGCGGTGGGGATGTAGGGGGTGGGGTTAAAGTCGGTTTTGCTGCTGAGCTTGCCGCCGCCGGTGATGTTGCCGAACATCTGCCCCCAGCCGCCGTAATAATTCAGGTATTCCTGAAAATCGTTGTAGTGGTTGTAGGTGTAAAACACATAAACTTCGTCATTTTCATACACCCCGTTGCCGTTTTTGTCCATCCGGGTGTAAACCAGCCGGGCCGCGCCCCGGGTGATTTTGGAGCCGTTGTTATACAGTTCCGCCGCGTAGCCGCCGCTTTCGGTGCCGGTGGTGCCGATGTCCATTTCATAATACTGCAGGCTGCCGCCGCAGCCGGAAATGTCGGGAAGCACCGGCTCATAGGGATATTTGCTGGTATTGCCGGAGAAATTGGAATGATTGCCCCGGAGGAAAATACCCCAGGGGCTGATGCCCACATTGTTCAGCTTGTTGGGAACATAGTTGGCGGGCATATTTTTGGCCGAGCCGCCGAAGGCATACATATAAGCCGCCACTTCTTCCAGCGTGATGTAGGCCGCGCCCTTGTACAGCCGCAGCACCTCATTTCCCCAGGCATCCACCACCACATAGGTGTTGCCGTCGTTGAAATAATAGCTGTCGGTGTTGCGCATCAGCAGCCCCGCTTCGTCCGCAGGCTGATAGGCAGACACCGTGGGGGCGGCGTCCGGCACTTCCAGGGAGCCGGATAAAAGGTAATGCTCCGTGCGGTAGCAGGCGTCGGCATAGCAGCAGGCGGTGGTGTAATTGGCGTAAAAGGCTTCCGTGTCCACATTCTCATAGGGGTCGGTCTGGTGCAGCGGGCAGGCCGCAGGAAGCTCCACAGGCTCCACAGGGGCCGTAATTGTGGGCTCCGTGGGAATGGTGGGTTCGGTGGGAATAGCGGGTTCTGTGGGCGTGCTCGACGCCGCAGAGGATGGCTCCGCAGAGGGAGCGGTGGTTTTGGCGGGGGGCGTGCAGGCGGTCAAAAGCAGGGCCAGCAGCAATAGCAGGGAAACAAAGCGCTTCATAGGGTATTCCTTCCATATTTAGTCAGCCTATTGTAGCTTAAAAGGGGAAAAATGTCAAATAAAAGGCCGCCCGAATGGGCGGTGAGTTAGGAGTTAGGAATTAGGAATTAGGAATTAGGAATGAGGAGTTAGGAGTTGACAGTGGTCAGTTACCAGCAAGCCGATAAGTTGGGGTTTGTATGGATGCTTCCAACGCTATTGTAGGGCGTGGGCATGCCCTCGCCGCTCCTTATCAACTTACCAGTAGGGGCGGATATTATCCGCCCGAAACGCTTCCCCCGGGGGCGGTGCGCCCGCAGGGAATTGGCATAAATATGATTGCCGGTGGCAATCATACCGCAATTTCTAGCTGTCAGCGAAGCTGACTGATGAGGAATGCGGGCGGAAAGGTTTCGTCATTTGCCCTGTTTCGAACTTTCTGCAATGTCCAACCGGGCGCCGTTCCTCATCCGTCACGGCTTACGCCGTGCCACCTTCCCCCGGGGGGAAGGGTTTACACTGCGCGGAGCACCACCCCAGTAGGGCAAAGGCATGCCTTTGCCGCCCCTACGGAGGGATCCTGTTTATGAGCGGTTATTTTTGCGTTCCAGTTCTTCCACATACTTTTTCAGGACAAGGTTGATATACTGGGACAGCGGGCGGCAGTCCTCGTCCGACAGTTTTCGCAGTTTTTCCAACAAATCATTGTCGATGGTGATGCTGATTTTCTCTTTTAAC
>JBGVGH010000027.1:0-7871 GCA_045121575.1 Faecousia sp. | reverse complement strand
TTGGTTTTTTTTTTTTTATTGTTGTGGGAGGGCGCCCCCCCCCCCCCCCCGCCCCATGTCAAACATACCCCTGCACCTCAGCAGGGTAACCCCTGGCAACAGATAAGCCGGAAGAGGTGTCCCCCAACGCCTCTGAAGGTGCATAAATGGCTGATAATAGCAGCTCCTCGAAGCCAATCGGCGAGGGCATGCCCTCGCCCTACAATATTTTATCATTTTTCGTTTCATTCCGCAAAAAACGGGCGCGCCTTGCGGCGCGCCCGTTGGGGAAAATTACATATCGAAGGGTTCCATGCCCAGCACGGGGTGACCAACCTCGGACAGGTAGGTCAGCAGCTGCTCGGGGTCATCGGTGCAGATGGTTTCATCGGCAATCATGTCGGTGAAGTTCTCCACGCCGTACAGCTCCAGAGCGGTGGCATCCAGACGCTCCCGCACCTGGTCCTTCAGCTCCTTGGGCATCCAGACGATACGGCCGGGGCCGCCTTCGGCTGCGATGAACTTCTTGGAGGAGATGAACTGCTTGCCGTGGCCCATGAAGCCGGGGGTCTGCACACCGCCGCCGGTCATGGAGGCCATGTCGGAGAAGGTCATGCCCAGAGGGGTCATGCCGGCGTGCTCACGGGAGGTGATGACAACGCCCATGGAGCAGGGCTCCACGCCGCAAATACACTCGAAGCAGCCGCAGGAGGTCATGGGATCCTGGAACAGAGAGTACAGGGTCACCTTCTCCAGCGCGCCGTGGGAATACTTGGCAATGGCCTCATCCACATCGTCGTAACGGCCCAGATGCTCGTCCACGCAGCGGTCCTTGGGGACAATCTGGCAGGGGCCGGTGGGGTCCAGCTCATTGGTGGCCTTGGCATCCAGCCAGGACACGGCACCGCACAGGCCCAGACGCTCGGGAGTAACGATACACACATGGCTGGGAGAGAAGGCCTGGCACATGATGCAGGTGTAGTACACGGGCACGGACTCGTCGGTCATGGACTTCAGGCGGTCGTCACGGTGGGCAAACACCTCGTTGGCGGCGGCGCGCAGCTCCTTGTTGGCCTCTGCATCCACCACAATCTTCACCTGGCACTTGTCCACAACGGCGTCGAACTCGGACTTGATCTTGGCGTACAGCACTTCGCCCAGGTGGCGGAACTTGAAGCCGGCCTCGAAGTCGGCCTTGCTGATACGGATACGAATCATGTCACGCTGACCGGTGTGCATCACGCCCTCGATGCAGTTGAGGTAAGCATGGAACTTACGCTCCATGACGGATTCAAAGTCGGGCTGCATGGCCTTGCCCGCCACCTCCACGGTGTAGGACAGGGAAATCTTGGAGCCGACGGGAATCTCGTCGATTTCGGGGCCCACCACTTCAATTTTGTGGTCCTCGATGTCGGAAGCTTCCCGGGTCTGCACCAGCTCGAAGCAGTCCACACGGGAGCCGTCCACTTCCACCTGCATATCGCCGCGGCGGATGATTTCGCCCTCGAAAGCGGTGGCGTAGGCCACGGGGATGTCGATGTTGGTAATCTTAATCTTGATGTCGCGGGCTTCCAGAGAGGTGGCGTTCCACTTCTCGGTGTCCAGCTGCTGAATCAGGGACTTGGGCACCCGGAACATATTCTCGGTCTCGTTGGAGATAACGGGGAAGCCCAGGCAGATGGCGCCGGCGCCGTAGGAAACGATTTCGTCAGACAGGGGCTTGTAAGCGTTGACGAAAGCGCGGACGCGGTCCATGGTGTACTTGGACAGGGCCTTGAAGTCGCCGGGGGTCACATTGCCGAAAATCAGAGCAGCACGGACAGCCACGGAAACCACATGGATGACCGACTGCATCTCATAACCCAGGGGGCAGACGCGGACGCCCTCGCCGGTCTTCATGCCGGCATCAGCCACATGCTTGATGCTCTCGCCGGTCAGGGTGACCAGAATACCCTGATTCTGGTAGGACTTGACCAGAGCCACGGTGTCCTCGGGCTTCTCGGCGCCGCCGATGATGACCGCCACGCCGGGGATGTCGCCGGTAACCAGCGGGACACCCAGGTTACGCACGAAAGCGTCGGTCAGGTGGCCCATTTCAGGCTCGGTGTAGGGGGTGGCGCCATTGAGGTACTTCAGAGCCTCCAGGAACTCGGCGCACAGCGCGGAAGCGATGCCGCTGTCAAAAGCGTCCTGCAGACGGGGGGAGCGGGTCATGTTGGCCTTGATGGTGTCCATAGCGGCCTTCATCTCGCCCAGGGTGGTGATTTTGACGCCGGTCACGCCATAGTAGCAAGGCAGGGCGTAAGCAGTGTCAGGAAAGCCGACGGGGCAGCTTTCGCCGTTGGCGGCGATGGCCTCGTCAATGGCGGCCACGGTACGCTCGTAATTGTAGTCGTTACCGCCAAAAACTCTGTCAAAAAGTGTCACGGTATTTCCTCCTATAATGATTTGGAATAGGTTTTATCCGCTGGCTGTCACGGACGGGCCCCGAAGCCGGGGTTTTCCATTTTAAGCGGCCGTCCGTGGCAGGAAAATTTACGCGTCGCGGTCCAGAACCGCTTTGATTTTACGAATCTCGTCGATTGCCGTGGGGCTGAAATCGTAGGGCGACTTGCCCTGGCGGTCAGCGTCCATCACCTCGGGATTGTAGTGGATGATGCCCAGCAAATCCTCTGCCGGGATGGCACTGCGGACGAAGGCTTCATCCTGTTCGTCCCGCACCTTGTTTGCCACCACCCGAACCTGCTTCACGCCCAAATCCTTGGCCAGGCGCTTCACATTGTGATAGGTCTGCACGCTTCTGGCACCCGGCTCAATGACCACGATGAACTGGTCCATATTGGCGGCGGTGCCACGGCCCAGATGCTCCAGCCCCGCCTCCATGTCCATGATGACCACATCGTTTTTCCGATAGGTCAGGGCGGACAGGACGGATTTGAGCATCACATGCTCCGGGCAGACGCAGCCGCTTCCGCCCAAATCCACTGTACCCATCACCAGCAGCTTCACCCCGTTGACGGTGCGGGCAAACTTTTCCGGAATGTCCGCCACATAGGGGTTGAGCTTGTAGAACTTGTTATCGTCACTGGCACCGGTGCGCTCCTTGGCCAAATCCTTCATGCGGGAGATGGGGACGATTTCGTCCACCTCCTGCTGGCTCAGGCCCAGGGCCAGCCCCAGATTGGCATCCGGGTCCACATCGGCGGCCAGAACCGTCCGGCCCTCGTCGGCATACAGTCTTGCCAGGGTGGAGGACAGGGTGGTTTTTCCCACACCGCCCTTACCGGTAATCGCTACTTTCATTGGAAAAAGACCTCACAGTTTATGGTGAGATACAAGACAGGAGATACGAAGATACGAGATATGCGGTCGTCCCTGATTATCTTGTATCTTGTATCTATGTATCTTCGTATCTGGAAAACAGCGAGAGATTTTTTCGCAGAGGAAGCATTGGAAACCGCAGGCATACTTTGTGTATTTCAAGGTTTTCAATGTGCACCGCTGCGGAAAAAGATTCGCTGATTAGATGCCCAGAGCGGCACGCTTGGCTTCGATGCACTCAATCATCTTGTCGCCCAGCTTTTCAATGTCGGTTTCCACCACGAACTTGGCTTCCACCCACTCTTTGATACCGTCGTCGCCCTGCAGCAGGCGGGTGACTTCCTCGGAGCCCTTGGAGTAGGGGTCAACACCCAGGAAGGTTTCGATACCGGTGGCCACAACATAGTTGCCGATGGAGACAGCCTTCTCGGACATCCATTCGGGGGCGCAGCCCACCACGGGAACCTGGGAAATGTTGATGCCCCAGTCCTTGGCGATGTCGGAAGCCAGAATCATCATACGGGAAATATCCACGCAGGAACCCATGTGCAGCACGGGAGGAATGCCCGCCAGCTCGCACACGCGCTTCAGACCGGCGCCGCAGTATTCCTTGGCCTGGACGGGATCCATCAGGCCTGCCTTGGCAGCAGCCTGGGCGGAGCAGCCGGAAACAATCAGAATGATGTCGTTCTCCAGCAGCTTCTTCATCAGGCCGATGTGGGCAGCGTCGGGACGAACCTTGGGGTTGTTACAGCCGACCATGGCCACCGCGCCGCGGAGCACGCCGGAGTGGACGCACTCGATGAGGGGCTTGGTGGTGCCGAACTCATCCACCTGGGAGTTGGCAACGCCGTCGAGCACCTTCTTGATGGCCTCCACAGAGTAACCCACACGGGCCTTCTGCTTCTGGTTGGGGATGTTCACCAGCTCAGGGTTCCGGTTCTTGAAGTTCTCAATGGCCATCTTCACGATTGCCTTGGCGTTCTCACCGGCGGTTTCCGCGGAGAACTGGATGAACTCAGAGTCGGGCATCCGGGCAATGGGAGAGGTGGTGATGAACTTGGTATGGAAGCACTTGGACAGGGGGCCCAGTGCGGGGAAAATGCACTGCACATCCACGACGATGGCTTCGCAGGCACCGGTGAGCACCACATTTTCCTGGTTCAGGAAGTTACCGGCCATGGGAATGCCGTGACGCATGGCAACTTCGTTGGATGTACAGCAGACGCCGGAAATGGTGATGCCCTTGGCGCCAACGGACTTGGCCAGTGCAATCATTTCGGGGTCGTTTGCATAGTAAACAATCATTTCGGACAGAGAGGGGTCATGGCCGTGGACAACGATATTGACATTGTCCTTCTCCATAACGCCGATGTTGGCCTCGGTGTCCACGGGACGGGGGGTGCCGAACATGACATCGGAGAACTCGGTGCCCATCATGGAGCCGCCCCAGCCGTCAGACAGGCCGCAGCGCAGCGCCTGACGAATCAGAGCCTCTGCCAGAGAGGAGCAGCCCATGTGGGTCATGTGCATGGCGGTGGAAACTTCCCGGTCAATGGCCCGGGGCTCGATGCCGGCGTCTGCCCACAGCTTCTGGGTATGCTCGGGAGCGCGCTTGAGGAAGCGCTGGGTGCCGAAGGGCTTGCCGTATTCCAGCAGGCCGATTTCAGACATCTCGTGGGCCAGGTCGTAAATATCCTTGCCCTCGGTCTCCACGCCCCACTCCTTGGCGATGCGAATCAGCTTCTCCGGGTCCTTGACCTGGTAGTTGCCGCCTTCGCGGGTCTGGTGCAGGGTGTGCATGATTTCACGGCCGTGGTCAGAGTGGGTGGCAGAGCCGCCGGCGGTGAACATCAGGTAGTTACGGGCGACGATGCCGTGCACATCGCAGCCGCAGATACCGCGGGGAGACTTCTTGGTGATGCGGCAGGGGCCCATGGCGCAGATGCGGCAGCAGGTGCCCGCTTCGCCAAAGCCGCAGTGGGGAGTCTGGTTCTTGACACGCTGCTGCCAGGTGTCAGCGCCGACCTTCTTTGCGTTTTCCAGCAGAGAATTGGTGGCTGCCTCCATCTCCTCGACGGATGTAGTAAATGCCCAATCCTTCAATTTGATATCCTCCTATTTGATAAGTAATCCACCGGCACGCAAAGTGCGCACCGGGCGCATAGTATATCGATAATATTCTAAACCCTGAAAGGGAGAAAGTCAATTGGAGTTTTTGCCATAAAACGGCATCTTTTTTCTATCCCCCCATGGGGGATTTTGATATTTTGGCACAATTACCAGAGAAAGGAGCTTCTGCGCCGGGTTTTTCTCTGTTTTCGTTGACTTCCCTGCCCCATGCTGTTAAAATAGTAGTATTCCAAAAAGCAGAACGAAATTGTTTTTCTCAAGGAAGGAGTATTATTATGGCATCTCAGAAAAAAGCCCCCCTGCTGCTGCGCCTGCCGCTGCGGATTTTGTCCGCCGTTGTCAGTCTGGTGCTGGTGGTTTGCCTGCTGGCAACCGCCCTTTTGCTGGATTTGCGGATTCTCACCTCCCATGAGACGCTGAAATCTGTGCTCACCGATGTGGCGGCCACAGCCTCCTCCCAGTCCAAGCCCGGGGCGCAGGCCAGCCCCTACGCGGTGAAGCTCACCACCACCGAAATTCCGCCGGAAGCGGGCAACGCGCTGGAGGATTATCTGCGCAACGGCGACATGACCGGCCTGATTGAAGAAATTCTGGAAATTGCGTCGGGTCAGGACATCGAGGTGGATGTTCAGCAGGTTACCCGGTTTTTGCAGGACTCCACCGTGATGGACTATGTGACCCAAAAAGTTTTCTCTTACGCCGATGACATCGTCCACGGCACCGCCAACACCGTCATCACCACCGAGGAAGTGATGCAGCTGCTGGAAGAAAACCAGCCCCTCATTGAAGAAACTTTTGAGGTAGAGATTACGCCGGAAATGAAAGAAGAACTTCAGGTGCAGCTGCGGCAGGCCGTGGAAGAAGATGACCTCAACGGCACCATCCACCAGACCATCGCGGAAGTAGCGGAAACCCCCGTCACCATCCCCGGCATTGGCACCGTCACCGTCAGCGAAATTCTGGAAACCGTCCGGCATCTGACAGAAACCCGGTACTTAACCATGGCACTGGCACTATGCGTGGCGCTGATGCTGGTGCTGCTGGCACTGAGCTATTATAATCTCTCCGTCGGTATCCGCCGCTGCGGCAATGCCTGCATCACAGTGGGCACGCCTCTGGCGCTGTTCTCCCTGTTCGTCCGGTTCGGCGGCAATGTGATGGCCCGGTTCCTGGACGGCTCTGCCGATGCGGTTACCGCGGCGCAAAGCACCCTTTCTCCCCTGGAGCCTGTCCACTACGGCCTGCTGCTCCTTGGCATCGGCCTGACCGTGGTGGCCTTCCTCATCAAAGGCTTTTGGAAAGAAGATTAAATTGGGGCTTGGCGAGGAGATAAACTTCCCCCAGTAGGGGCGGCATACATGCCGCCCGGGCATTTCCTGCGGAAATGCCATCCGCGAAGCGGATAAATGTCATCCTGAGCGGAGCGTCAGCGAAGTCGAAGGATCTCGTGAGAAACTGTGAGATTCTTCGACTCACTTCGTTCGCTCAGAATGACAAAATGGGGGCAGTGCGCTTAGCGGGCGGCATGTATGCCGCCCCTACTGGGGTCATTATCTCCATAAACCCCCATTTACAAATCCCTGCATTTTGCGTCTAAAAATAAAATGAGAATTATTCTCATTTTTCTCTTGACAAATGAAAATCCCTGTGGTACAATCCACTTGTAAATGATAATCATTCGCATTCAGGAGGCGCCTATGGAGCAAAACACCAAGCAATACAGCAAGCGCCGCGCCATTCTCACCTGCCTGCAAAACACCACCGCCCACCCTTCCGCGGAAATGGTGTGCCGGATGCTCCAGCAGGAGCGGCCGGACATCTCCGTGGCGACGGTGTACCGGAATCTGGCCCTGTTCAAAAGTCAGGGGCTGATTCAGAGCATCGGCACGGTCAGCGGCGTAGAGCGCTTTGATTACCGAACGGACCCCCATGTCCACTTTATCTGCAATTTGTGCGACGCCGTGATGGACCTGCCGGAAATTGCAGTCCCCCAGCAGCTGGTCGCCACCGCCCAATCCGCCACCGGCGGTCAGGTGGAGCAATGCCAGCTCCTGTTCACCGGCATCTGCCGGGCCTGCGTGGAAAAGCAGGCAGAAGCCTAATTCCTTTTAAAAATCTAAAAAACAACAAAAATTTTATTTCATTTGGAGGAAACAATTATGAAAAAGTTCGTTTGCAGCGTCTGTGGTTATGTCTACGAGGGCGAGTCCCTGCCCGCCGATTTCAAGTGCCCCGTGTGCAAGGTGGGTGCCGACAAGTTCAAGGTGATGGAAGAGGGCAAGCTGGCCGCCGAGCATGAGTACGGCATCTACGCCAAGACCGTCAAGAACAACCCCGACATCTCCGAGGAGAACAAGAAGTTTATCTTCGAGCAGCTGATGGCCAACTTCAACGGCGAGTGCAGCGAAGTGGGTATGTACCTGTGCATGGCCCGCATT
>JBGVGH010000026.1:0-1758 GCA_045121575.1 Faecousia sp. | reverse complement strand
AAAAATGGCTGTCGTATCTATGAAGCAACTGCTGGAGGCCGGTGTTCACTTCGGTCACCAGACCCGCCGCTGGAACCCCAAAATGGCTCCCTACATCTACACCGAGCGCAACGGTATCTACATCATCGACCTGCAGAAGACCGTGAAGAAGCTGGAAGAGGCTTACAACTTCGTCCGTGACACTGCTGCCAACGGCGGCAACATCCTGTTCGTCGGCACCAAGAAGCAGGCCCAGGATGCCATCAAGGAAGAGGCTGCCCGCTGCGGCGGTTACTATGTCAACGCCCGCTGGCTGGGCGGTATGCTGACCAACTTCCGCACCATGCGCACCCGTATCGAACGTCTGGCTCAGCTGAGAAAGATGGAAGAGGACGGCACTTTCGCCATGCTGCCCAAGAAGGAAGTCATCAAGCACCAGGCTGAAATCGAGAAGCTGGAGAAGTACCTGGGCGGCGTGAAGGAAATGAAGAAGATTCCCGCTGCTCTGTTCATCGTTGACCCCCACAAGGAGCGCAACGCCATCGCTGAGGCCAAGAAGCTGAACATTCCCATCGTGGCTATCGTGGACACCAACTGCGACCCCGATGAAATCGACTATGTGATTCCCGGCAACGATGACGCCATCCGCGCCATCCGTCTGATCGCTTCCGCCATGGCTTCCGCCGTGATTGAGGGCCGTCAGGGTGAGGACAACGCCGAGGCCGCTGCTGTCGAGGCTCCCGCTGCCGAGTAATTTTTAGAAATTCCAATGTCGTTGCCCCGCCGGACGGTGGGGCAATTCCCCCAAAGGTCACGCGTGACCGGGAATGACACACATATTTACTATTAGGAGGAAACGAAAATGGCATTTACTGCTCAGGACGTTAAGAAACTGCGTGAAATGACCAATGTTGGCATGATGGACTGCAAGGCCGCCCTGGCTGCCACCGATGGCGACATGGAGAAGGCTGTTGACTGGCTGCGGGAAAAGGGCCTGGCCAAGGCTGCCAAGAAGGCTGACCGCGTTGCCGCTGAAGGCGTTGCTTACGCTGCCGTCATCGACGGCGTGGGTGTTGTGATTGAGGTCAACTCCGAGACCGACTTCGCCGCCAAGACCGATGCATTCATGGATCTGGTGAAGAACCTGGCTGTGGTCGTTGCCAAGGAAAACCCCGCTGATGTGGAAGCCCTGAAGGCTTGCACCTATCCCGGCACCAACCTGACCGTCACCGAAATCATGCAGGAGAAGGTCATGTCCATCGGCGAGAATATGCAGATTCGCCGCTTCAACCGCTTCGCTGAGAACACCTCCGTTGCCTATGTCCACATGGGCGGCACCCACGGCGTTCTGGTGAACCTGGCTGTGGAGGGTGACATCGATGTGACCGAAATCGGCAAGAATGTGGCCATGCAGATTGCTGCCATGGGCGCCAAGTACTGGGACAAGAGCATGGTTCCCCAGGATGATGTGGACCACGAGCTGTCTGTGCAGGTGGCTCTGATGGACAACGACCCCAAGATGGCTTCCAAGCCCGCTCAGATCAAGGAGAAGATTGCCCAGGGCAAGATTGCCGCTTTCTTCAAGGAGAACTGCCTGCTGCAGCAGGACTTTGTCCGTTCCGACCTGTTCCAGGGTGATGTGGCCGGCTACATTGCTGACGCTGCCAAGAAGCTGGGCGGCAAGGTCACCTTCGTCAACGCCATTCACTATGTGAAGGGCGAGGGCATCGAGAAGAAGGAAGAGAACTTCGCTGCTGAAGTGGCTGCTCAGCTGAAGGG